>JAMOVZ010000248.1 GCA_027061865.1 Desulfobacterales bacterium | reverse complement strand
GGGAGCCTTCCATGAGTTTTTGGCCGAAATTCAGCACCAAGATCCTGTTTGACACCCGGAATAGCTCCCTCAGTCTGTGCTCGATCATGATCAAGGTGATGCCCTCCATCTGGAGCCTTTCGATCAAAGGGGTGATGCCTGCGATCTCGCTCATGCTCAGGCCAGAGAAGACTTCATCACATATGATCAGTTCAGGCTTGAGGGCAAGGCATCTGGCCAGCTCCAGGCGTTTCAAATAACCGGTAGGCAAGGTGGAGGCCGGCTTGTAAGGCACAAAGGAGTCACGCTCAAATCCAAGCTCTTCAAGGATGTCGATGCTTACGGTGTTCCGATCACCAAGTTTTCCTCCCCCTCGCCATCCCCCTGTCCGTTTGGCCCTGGGAGAGAAGAGCGGGATTATCAAGTTCTTGTAAGCAGGCAAGCTGTAATAGGGGCGCATGATCTGAAAGGTGCGCGTGAGGCCCAGGTCTGCAATCTTGTGAGCAGGGAGCTTCGTGATGTCTCGGCCCTTGTATATGACCTGCCCAAAGGTAGGCCGGACAAAGCCAGTGATACAGTTAACCAGCGTGGTCTTGCCTGAGCCGTTTGGCCCGATTATCCCCAAGATTTCGCCCTGGCTCACCTTGAAGCTTACACGGTTGAGGGCAAGGATACCTCCAAAGGACTTCGTGAGCTCTCTTGCTTCCAGAATGGTTTCTTTGCTCATACCTTTACCCAGCGCTCGAACTGATGGTATTTCCTTTCTCCATAGACCATAAGCCCCTCGCTTCTAAACACCACAAAGCCCATAAGCACGGCAGCGTAAAATACGATCCTAAGGGTGCCAAAGGCTCTCAGGAGCTCTGAGATGGGAACTAGGATGAGGCAGCCAAGCACAGGACCTGCTAAGGTGCCACCGCCGCCTATCACGGTGGCTGCAATGGGAAGTATGGAAAAATCAAGAGCAAACTGCGAGATCCCCGCCCACATGTATATGTGAGTGAGGCAAGCCCCGCCAAGGCATCCCATGGCCGAAGCGATAAAGACAGCCAAGGCCTTGTAATATGTAATGTTTATACCTGAGGCCCGAACCGCCTGGTCATTGTCTTTGACGGCCCGGAACACAAGGCCTATGTCTTCGTTAACAAGCCTCCTCATTCCAAAGAGAAACCCTAAGAGGGCCAGGATCACGAAATATTGCTCAATCCACCAGACAGGAAATGATGCAACGCCCATGATGCCGTCAGTGCCCCCGAATATATCCAGTGCCTCAATTATCCTTGCCATGGCGAGGGGATACATCAAGGTGACGATGGCAAAATAGACGCCTCGGAGCGGAAGGCAGGGAAGAAGCAGGAGAGTGCATATCAGGCCTCCCCCTAAGGTGGCCAACGGTATGGTTAGATAGATTGGAAGGCCCAAGCTGGTATTGCCAACGGCGGCAATATATGCGCCCACCCCTATGAAAAACGCCCCTCCTAGCGACACCAATCCCACGTAGTGGGCCAGAAAGTCAAAACTTAAGGCAAGGAGCGCATAGATACAAGTAATGGAGATAACGCGCTGCCAGTAAGCGCTAGGCATAAGGATGGGCAAAAGCAGGAACCCAACGATCAGGATCAGCCTGGGCAGGGTGAGATAGGATATCTCCTTGAGGGACATGAGGGCGTAGATGCTGTCCGCCCTTACCTTTATACCCCTGTCGATCCTCTCTTTTCGTCGTTGTTCCGCCATCAATTGCCCCTATCAGACCCTTTCCTCCAGCTCCTTTTGCTTGCCAAACAAGCCACTGGGCTTGAGGATCAAGGTTATGATGATGGCAAGGATGGCCACCACCATCTGAAAATGCGACCCGAGATAAACCACGGTGATTATCTGGGCAAAACCAATCAGGAATGCAGCAAGCACGGCGCCCATCCATGAACCGAGGCCCCCCACGATACACACGGCAATTGCAAGGATCAGTATGTTATACCCCTCCTCTACCACGATGTTCCCTAATGGCAGCAGCAGGACCGCTGAAAGGGCGGCCAGCATGGAGCCAAAGCCCATCGCTAGCAACGCCATGAAGTCTGAATCTATTCCCAGCATGAGGGCGGCCCGCTCGTCTTGGGCCATTCCCCTCAAGGCCAACCCGATACGGCTCTGGTGGGTAAAGAGCCACAGGACAAGCACAACACCTGCCCCTATGACCACCACAAGGAGCCTATGATAATCGACAGGCACTCCCAGCACCATGATGCTTCCCTCAACAAAAGGGGGGAGGGTGTAAGTCATTCCTTTGAATCCCCACCACCTCAGCCCCTCCAGGATGGCAAGGCCCATGGCATATGAAGCGATGATTTCAGATATTGCCATGCCCCTTACCCGGATGAGCAGGAACCGGTAAATCATGGCGCCCATGATGCCTGTAAGGAGCATTGCACACAGCATGCTCAGGAGGTAGTTAATCCCCGCGGCCCTCGCGAGCGACCAGGTCAAAAACCCTGCCACCACGTAAAGGGCGCCATGGGCAAAGTTGGGCAGCCTGCTGATGCCGTATACCAATGCAAACCCCAGCGCCACGAGGGCCAAGGAGATACTGTTTATTATTCCATAGACCAGGATATCCATAAGTTAGTCTATAAGGGGGGATTGTTCTCTATTTCATCATCCAAGGCGGAAGCTTGATCTCTCCCATGGCTATGCTCTTGGGAAAGACCACCACCCGCTTTCCAGCCTGCCATTGGAATATGGTTCCCACTGCCCCCTTTTTGGGATACAGGCTGGGGATTACCTGATGGGTTTTGGGATCAAACCGGATACGGCCATAGACCCCCATCATGTCTGTCTGCTCCAAGGCCTTTATCACTGCCTCTGGATCAAGTGAACCCGCCCGCTCTATTGCGGCCTTGAGCACATAGGGAGCCATGTAGCTGGAAGAGGTACCGTATCCCTCAGGCTCAATGCCCCAGCGTTTTGTGTAGGCGTTGTAGAATTTCATGGTCCAGGGCGTTGCCTCGCAAGGGGCATTGCCGGCATTTACCACATTTGCCAGACAATATTCGCCCTTGCCTTCAGTGGCTTTCCAGAATCCGGGCTGCTCAGCCGCGGAGATGATGGAGCCAAAGGGGAGGGCCGGGATCTTCAGGTCATACCATTGCTTGAGCAGGATGGAGGTCTGGGGCATGTCCATCCAAATGAGGATCACCTGGGCCTTTTTGCGCCTTGCTTTCAGGAGGCCCATGGAAAAGTCTGAAGTCCCTGTAGGGTAAATCTCTTGACCCAGCACATTCCATCCCTTCTTTGCCATGATCTTGGCTATAATCTTCCCGCCAGCGCGGGCATGGGCCACATCCTGGATCATGATGAAGAGGCGATTGAGATTGAATTTTTTCCCAATACCCAACAGACAAGGGATGATCTCACCACCTACCATCCACTTGGCCTCGCCCGTGATGCGGAAACAGTACTTGTATTTGTCATAATTTTTCCCAACGCGGGCATGGTATTTGGGAGTGAGTACACCAGTGGTCACAATTGAGACCTTTTTGTACTTGGACAGGAGATCCATAGCGGCCAAGGCGGCCTCTGAACGCACAGGCCCCCCCATGATGAAGTCTGCATTCTTCTCTAAAATGAGTTTCTCCACAACAAGGAGGGCCTCGCTGACCGGCACCCCAGGCTCAAGGTCACGGGTGTCCATCACTTCCACCTTGAAGGGGCGCTTCTGGCCTCCCACATCCACGCCGCCTGCTGCATTTATCTCTTCAACTGCAAGCTTTATCCCCCTCTCTGCGTCCCAGCCGTAAAGAAATGCCGTTGAGAGCGGGCAGCCCAGCACTATTGGCTTCCCTGAAGCCGCAGTGGCTGGAAAACAAAAGGCAAAGAGGGCCACGGCTGTCAAAAAGGCCACCGTTAGTAACTTAGCTAGCTTCATTGTCACACCTCCTATTGGCTAAAGGGTAGAGTCCAGCGGCCCATCGGCCTGTCAATATAACTCCAAGTACCGGCAATCCTTGTGCCTGTACTTGCTGCGGCTGAACCTTGAAGCAGTAAGGAGAGCTTTGTGGGCGCAAGCTTGGCCCGTTCTGTTTCGAGGGTGAGTTGCCAGCCCAGAAATGATCCGCCTCCAAAATTTCTCCAGTAGTGTTATTAGTATACTAAAATGGATTTATCTTCAAGTGGTGAGAACTCAAAAGGCAAAAGTGATTGTGAGCGTTCCCATCCTGATGGTCCCGGAACTGGAAGGAGGGGTGAAGATGCCTGGGGAGATCATAGGTTCTTGTTTGCTGATGTTTCCAAGTGGTAAAGGGTGGCGCCTACTGGGGCATAGGAGAGGAAAATGATATTGGCCACAGGCACGAGGAAGGGGAGGCCAAAGCCCAAGTGAAAGGGAATATTTTTCATCAGCCACCTGAATCTTTCCCGGAAAGGCAAAAGCCTTCTTGCAGGAACTATGTCGGTATTGTCCCATGCCAGGAATACAATGGTTACCATTGATGATATGAAGGTAAAGACAGGTCCCAGGGGTGTTGCCCAACCGGCAATCATAATCACCAAAAGAGTGGTCACAGGAACGATATTCCTGGGGATTTCCTGCTTCAGCAAATAGAAAAACCACTTGAGAAAAGGCATGCCCTGGGGCTCCTCCACACGGCCGGTGAGTTTTTTTTCTACAATTCTGCTCATCAGGTCCATGATCACCACGCTAAAGAGGATTTGGGATAGCAAAAAAGAGATGACCCCAGAGATTCCGACCAGGAATATGGACAAAAGCCATGAGACCACATGCCACATCCACACTATCCATGGGCTCTGGGGCTTCTCCCAGATGAGTTCCAGCAGTTCAGCGTGATAGTGAAGGATCAGGGATGCGGCGATTATGGTTAGGACAAGGACCAGAACGAACCGTGAGATCCCCAAGAGCAAAAGCTTAGGGTCTTTCAAGGCCATCAAAAGGCCTTTTAAGTTGTATTTCAGGCCGGATAAGACTCCCATGTGTTCTCCCTTTCCCGGGGGCCTAACTCAAGGTCTAGAAAGAGTAGTAGGTCCAGCTGCCAATTGATAGTCGAATTTTGCCCTTATGTGAAGCCTTGATACGGTGATGCTGTCTGGAAACGGGGGAAAGGGGGCTGCTGCCCGAATGGCCCTCAAGGCTTCTTGGTCCAGCACTGAAAAGCCAGAGGATTCAACAAGATCCAGGGCTTTAAGGGAGCCATCCCTGGCAAGCGTAAAGAGGGCCAGGAGTTGGCCTTCGATGAGGTTTTCCTTTGCTTTTGCCGGATACGTCCATTCGGCCATCAACGCCTCCTTTACAACCCTGGCATAAGGCATGTATCGCACATCTGTGGTGTCCAGGGAGATGGTATCCTCTGTGGGCTGGGCAGATTTTTCTGGCTGGTTTTCGCGTACCAGGTCGTCGGCAGAGTCTTTTTCTATTTTCTCCACCGGAGGCCTTATCAGCTCCACTCTGTAGGTGCGCAGGGGCGTGGTGATCCATTTTATGGGGAAGGCCCGGCTCACCGCCATTAAAAGCCCGGCATGGAGCAACAAAGAGAGGGCAAAACAGGCCTTCAAGATATCGTTGCGCCTCATTGATGTGACGGAGCTAGTCTTTTTTTTTGTTGTTTGGGCCATTGACCCACCAGTCGGTATTCTTGTCAAACCACCATGCGGTCCAGTCTGTTTCAAGAATCACTTTGGCCATCTTTCGGGCCGCTGGGGTGAGGAGACGTTTTTCTGCAAAGTGGAGCCAGTCTTGGGCATACTTGTTTCCAATGTCCAGTTGCTCCTTTAATTCCAGGATGAGGTCTAATTGATCCGCATCTCTGGCAAGCTTTGCCTCCAGGCTTTCTCCCCTAGAGAATTCATCGGCAAGCTCGAGGATTTCATTACCCCAGGGGATGCCATTCATCTGGTCCTTGACCGCGGCTTCCTCGTTGACCTCCACGTACCTCTTGTTCACATAATTGTGGTCCCCGGTTCTGGCCTCAGGAAGATCGTGGAACAGAGACATCATGACTACTCTGGACTGATCTGCTCCAGCCTCCTCCTTGGCAAGGGCAAAACCGATGACAGCCGTCCTGAAGGAATGGGAGGCCACTGATTCCTGGCCGGAGCCTAGAAACTGGAAGCCGGTCCGGGGCGTCTTCTTGAGCATCCCGACTTCAAAGAGAAATTCCACAAGCCTTTTCATAATGACAATTCATTTAGGAAGGCTCAGTAGAAAAGTCAAGGCTCAATTGTTAAGGTTGCTTGATTTCTTGTAACTGAATGTTTAGTATCATTGAAGAGTTAACATTGAAGAGCGAGGGAAGCGATGCTTCGGCCAGAGCTGAAAAATGGCAACAAGCTCAAGATTTACACATATCCTGATCCGGTATTACGCAAGAAGGCCGAACCCGTAAAGGTGATCGATGAAAGGATCAGGCGTCTTGCGCAAGACATGCTTTACACCATGTACGAGGCCCCAGGCATCGGGCTTGCAGCGAATCAGGTTGGGGAGGCAAGCCGGATCATCGTCTTTGATCTAAGGCCAAAAGAGAACGGCCGACACCCTTGTGCTTTGATAAACCCTGAAATCATTGACGCCGAAGGTGAGGTGACCACTGAAGAGGCCTGCCTCAGTGTGATAGATTACTGCGCAGACGTAAAGAGGAAGGCAAGGGTTCGAGTTAAAGGCCTGGATCTGGAGGGAAAAGAGGTTAGCCTTGATGCCGAAGGGCTTTTGGCAGTTTGCCTTCAGCACGAGATAGATCATCTTGACGGAATCTTGTTCATCGACCATTTAAGTGCGCTGAAACGCGCCCTTTACAAGAAAAGGCTCAAAAAGAAACTCAAGAAGTCTTCATGATAAGGCTTATTAAATCTTGGAATCCCGCCCGATGGCAAAAAGCGGCCTCTCATCCAATCCAAAAATAATCTTCATGGGCACTCCTGATTTTGCCGTGCCAAGCCTGCAGGCGCTGGTAAGGCAAAACTACCATGTGGCCTTTGTGGTGACCCAGCCTGACCGGCCCAAAGGCAGGGGGAGGAAACTCACTCCGCCACCAGTGAAGGTGGCTGCCTTGGAGCTGGGCCTTGAGGTGGTTCAGCCTGAGAAGGCCTCGAGCGTGGAGTTCTGTAATCGGGTGGCCCAAGCGGAGCCAGATCTCCTGGTGGTGGTCGCCTTTGGGCAACTGTTGAAAAAAAAGCTCTTGGATATCCCCAGGTGGGGCGCATTAAACATCCATGCCTCCCTTTTGCCCAAGTACAGGGGGGCAGCCCCCATTCAGTGGGCCATACTAAATGATGAAAAAATAACAGGCCTTACCTCAATGAAGATGGACGAGGGCATGGACACTGGCCCCATCCTGCTTCAGCAACGGGTGGAGATCCTGGAGGATGAAACTGCCGGCCATCTTCACGACCGGTTGGCCCCATTGGCAGGAGATTTGCTAATAAAAACACTGGAGGGGCTGGCCAGGGGGGAGGTTGTGCCAAAAGAACAAGACCACGCCCAGGCCACCTACGCCCCGAAGCTGGGAAAAGACCAGGCAAAGGTGGACTGGAATCGACCTGCACGGATGGTTTCAGCCCAGGTCAGGGCCTTTGACCCGTGGCCCGGTGCATGGTGCAAGCTGGACAACAAGACCCTGAAGTTGTTTTCCGCGTTTGTGGCTGATGAAGCCAGGGCTCCCCAACGCCCTGGCAGGGTGGCCGGGATAACCGAAGACTTCATCAAGGTGGAGGCAGGGCCAGGGATTGTAGGTATTAGGGAACTCCAAGTGCCGGGAAGGAAGCGGCTCAGGGCTGGGGAATTTGTGCGTGGATTCCATTTGGCTGAAGGCGCACTTTTGGAATGATCTGAATGAATCAAGTGGAAAGGGTGATAGATAGGACCCAAAAGGAAAACGGCGGCCGGCTTGCCCCTCCCGGCTCCAGCGGCAAACCTTTTTTAGGACTCTTGATTATTACTTGTTTCGCCCTGGTGGGCATTGCACTTCTTCTTTGGTGGGTCCCATATGTAGGGCTCAAGAATATCCATCCCTCCCTGCCCCTCATTTTGGCCATCTGTTTCGGGGTGCTGGTTGCTTTTGGCCTTGGAGGGGCATTGACGCTCGTTTTTACCATTTTGTGGGGTAAAAACCTATTCATTAACCGAAAGGCAAGGGGGGTGGTAATAAGATTCCTATTTCCGCTATTGGTGGTGCTCGGCAAATTATTTGGCATGAGCAAAGATGAGGTGCGCCGCTCCTTTATAGCGGTAAACAACCGGCTGGTGCTTTCCGAGGCAAAAAAGGTCAGGCCTGAGAAACTGTTGATTCTTTTGCCCCACTGCCTTCAGTTCCACGAGTGTGTAGTCCGTATCACAGGAAACATTGAAAACTGCAAGGCCTGCGGCAAGTGTAAGATAAAGGACTTGGTCGCCTTGTCCAAGAAGTACCAGGTCTCAATATCGGTTGCCACAGGAGGAACCCTGGCCAGGAGGATAGTGGTTGAGACCAGGCCCGAAATGATAATTGGAGTTGCATGCGAGCGGGATTTGACCAGCGGGATACAAGATACTTATCCTATACCTGTGTACGGGATACTAAACAGAAGGCCCTTTGGCCCCTGTTTTGACACTGATGTGGACCTCCAACTGGTGGAAGAAGGGCTTGCCGCCTTTTTAAAAAATGAAGACCACGAACCCAAGAGCCCTGGCGCTAGCCGCCATCAATAGATTTGACCGGGATCTCACTCCGCCCTCAGAATTCCTTAGCAAGGCATTCCAAAGGAAAGGGAATATTGATCCACGCGACAGGAGCTTGGCCTTCCACTTGGCCCAAGGGGTAATGAGATGGAGGCTGAAGCTGGATTGGATCTTGGGGCAATACTTGGAAAAACCGTTTTCCAAGCTTCATCCAAAGGTCTTGAACATCCTGCGCCTGGCCCTCTATCAGATCCTCTTTTTGGACAAGATCCCAGAGTCTGCGGCTGTAAACGAGGCCGTAAAGCAGGTCAAGGCTGCCAGGCTGGGGCAATTGACAGGATTTGTAAACGGGATACTAAGGACAATAATCAGGGAGGGCTCCCAGATCCATTTTCCTGACAAGAGCCGTGATCCCATAAGGTATCTGTCCATTTACTATTCCTTTCCAGAATGGATGGCCGAAATGTGGGTAGAACAGCTTGGGCTTGAAGGGGCTGAGAGCCTAATGGCCGCACTCAACGAGATCCCTAAAATTGTGCTGAGGGCAAATACACTAAAAATCAGCAGGCAGAAACTAATAGATGTTTTGGCGGGCGAGGGCGTAAAGGCTCAGCCCACCCGTTACTCACCCTGGGGTTTGGAATTGATGAAGGCGGAAATTGACCTGGACAAGACCCAAGCCTTTAAAAAGGGCTATTTC
>JAMOVZ010000247.1 GCA_027061865.1 Desulfobacterales bacterium | reverse complement strand
CAACATCAGCGTGGTTTATTCAGATGTCATCCAGGTGTTAAAAGGAGTCTCCCTTAAGATAAGAAAGGGAGAGATCGTCTCCCTTTTAGGGAGCAACGGGGCTGGAAAGACGACAACCCTGAAGGCCATTTCGGGTTTGCTCAAGCCTGAGAACGGAAAGGTCACTGAAGGAGAAATAATTTACGACGGCCAAGCTATCCATAACTTCTCCCCAGAAGAGATCACCCGCAAGGGTATTATTCAGGTATTGGAGGGGAGGCAAGAATTTAAATATCTCACAGTGGAAGAAAACCTCAGGGTGGGGACCGCCACCAGATGGGGAAAGCCTTATCAGAAAGACCTGGAATTGGTGTACCACTACTTTCCTCCCCTTGTGGCCAGAAAGAAATCTTTGGCAGGCTATTGCAGCTTCAGATGCTGGTCATTGGCCGGGCCTTAATGGCTCATCCCAAATTGCTGCTTTTAGATGAGCCTTCCTTGGGCCTCGCCCCCCTGCTTGTCAAAGAGATCTTCCAAATAATCAAGAAGATCAATGAGGAGCAAGGAACCACCCTTTTGGTGGTGGAGCAAAACGCAAATATGGCCCTTCAAATAGCCCATTACGGCTACGTGATGGAAAACGGCAAGATCGTAATGGAAAGTGACGCAGAGGCCTTACGGGAAAACCCTGACGTAAAGGAATTTTATTTGGGCACTGCCGCCTCAGGCGCCCTAAAATCTTACAAGAATGTAAAGGCCTACAAACGACGGAAACGATGGCTGTAAAAGCCTCCCCCCTTTGGCTGCCATGGACCCAGGCAATCTGTTGAGCGATGCCGGCTGGCACAAAGACTCCCTACAACTCATAAAGGCTGAGCAATTTGAGTCCCTGGGCATAGACCCAGAGGACATACCATTGGGCACGATCCCGGCCTTGAGACACCCTGCCCAACTACCCAGCAGATTTGGAGGAAATGCTTACGGTGCTGGTATCTTTGAGCTCTTTGAAAGGCTTGAGGACCAAGACCTGGCCCTGCTTCAACATCTATCTACAGAGGATCCCCAACAAATAAGCAAGCACTATAAGACCATAAACCAGGTCTATAAGAAGCTAGGGCTCTTAATCAGGTTCACGCGATTTGGCAAACCATATTACCTCATACCTACCCATGTGCTCACAAACACCCTTTTAAATATCCGCTCAAAAGTGGAAGAGATCAGCAAGATAATCAACTATCATCGAAAAAAATTCTTCAAAGAACATCAGGTCATAGGTGTAGTCTCACATACAGACGATATCCTGGTCCAGGAGCTTTCCCTGAGATTCAAGGAACACGAAATCCTGGTAATCGACTCCCTGGAATCCTTGACCTCACTTGAGCAGATATTTGACCTGGTGATTCTTACCAGAGACCCTTATGAAATATTTCTGTTAGAGAAGTTCTCCCCTTCCCTTAACACCCCTCTTGGCCGCAAGATCTTAGACCAATATGCCTCGTTCTTGATTTGGAACATTTATAAACACCTCAAAAAGGAAGGGGAAATCTTTATTATTGCCCATCACCACGTCCCAAAGACCTCCCAGACCACTCAGATACAGTTCAAGACCATTGAGGAAGAAAAGAACTTTCTTCTATTCAGCCACATATTTAAGACACGAAAAAAGTACCACTCCGCCCCTGATGGGCTGGATGTAAACATATTCGATTTTCAAAAGTACCTTAGTGGCCTTTACGTGGAACAAGAGGTCCTGGACAAACTGTTGAAGGGAAGGGACTTGGAGAGCCTGACCCCCCATGATATCTCGGCCCTTCCCTATTTGAACTTCAATCCTCAGCAGTGGCCGTTTGGTGGCGAACAGGAGAAAAGATGGTCTCAGTTGCTTTCGCCCTTTTTTGACAAGATCTTCCTCAAGCCGCTCCTGCCCCAATTTGTCAAGGAACACTGGGATGAGAGGTTTTCCTGCGAGGAATATCAACCCACTTACATGCTTATTTACTTAGGGCAAAAAAGGATTCCCCA
Organism: Desulfobacterales bacterium; assembly: GCA_027061865.1. GTDB lineage: Bacteria > Desulfobacterota > DSM-4660 > Desulfatiglandales > Desulfatiglandaceae > JALVMN01. The sequence continues at coordinate 5,363 of JAMOVZ010000247.1, read as the reverse complement.
AACAAATATATCAGAGGTCAAAAAAGAGGTGGAAGGATCAAGACTCACCGGCTCCTCCCTCCACTTCATGGCTGAATACCGTGACACCTTTAAATTCCTTATCCACACTCTGGAAATACTCAATCAACTAAAAAGCGGCCGCACCGACTGGGAACCTAAGATACTTCTTGAAAGGTTGGTCCAGCCGCTCCAAAACAAGGCCAGGCGTCACCCCCATCTAACCCACGTCCTAAAGCTAATTGCCAAAGTCAAAAAACTTCAGAAAATCGAACAACATCTCAATCCATGGTCCCAGTATAAGGGAGAAACATCAATTATCCAAAATCTTGAAGCCCTCTCCTTGTTCGGCTTCACTGACGAAGAGATAAAGGAGATCCTATTCATTGTCTTGGGTCATACATCCATGGGACACATAATCTCGGGAAAAATGCCCGAGAGATCTCTGAAGCCGCTGACTGACAAGGCACGATCCCTTGAGCTGGCTAATGGACTGAACCTCCTTCGCTACAGCAGGCTCATGACCATGGCCGAATTGGTGGCAGCCCGGGGTGGTGAATTCAAATCTGAACAGATTACCGAGCTATTCGATCTTTATGAGTCTGCGGTCAGACTGGTGACCAATAAGGATTTGAGTTGGGATAACCTGATAGATGAAAAGATTGCCGCCAGAGGAGGTGTCAAAAACCAGGTAGTGCGGAAGCTCCTCAAGATGATGGATCTCTACCAGTTCCTGGACAATTGGTGGGAGCTCCCTTACAAAGGCTCAATGGAAAAGGAGGCCCTTGCCAACTATGATCCTGGAAACATGGACAAGATCCAGAAAGTAATTGAACTGCTGGATACTATTGAGCAGTTCGAAAAAGGGCATCTTCAAGCTCTCCCCCACGAAATGGCCTCCTTCTACAGGAAATTGCTGGGGATAGAACTTCACGGCACAGGGAGGCTGTTCTCACACCTTGAAAGCAAGAGTGTATTTACGCTCTTATGGATTACTGCAAATGTCCTGGAAGGAAAGGTCGTCAACTTTAATCCGTTCCTGGAGGAGGTGGAAGACCAAGAGCATGAGAGCATAATAAAGAACATTGAGACAGAAATCTCCCTGATAAAGTTTCAGTACCTGGGCCTTTCTTACCTCAGAGACCTATCCACTCAGCTTTACCAAAAAGGCACGACATTTGTTGTGGGAACAGGGATACAACTGAGGGTGGACAGTATCTCAAATTCCCTGGAGGTGAAATATGTTGACATAGACAGCAGCATAAATGAGCTCGGCCGGTTGATGGCCTCGTTGTCTGGCCAGCCCCTGACCAAGATCTCTGTCAATCTGTTGAAAGGGCTTGAGAGGCTGTTTTCAGACCTGGAAAACTTTTACCAGAGCCATCTCTACCTCTTGACCCTTAACGGGAAAAAACCTAGGCTCCCTGAACGTCAGAGAAAATGGTTCCAAAGCATCAAAGAGCTCAGGGACCGGCTGCGCGCCGATTTCCTTGGCAGCATCTTTAAGCCAGAAAGCATTCATACCAATTTGAGCTTGCTCCATGACCATGCCCCTTCCTTGCTCAACTTCATACTTCCAGAATTCACCGCCCTTAATCAGGTAGATCTTTCTGCCCATGTTTACATGACCTCGCCCGCAACCAATTACATACTGGCGAGCACCCGCAAATTACAAGCATTGGTAAACAAGGATAGAAAGGCCTTTCACGACCTCAAGTACCTGCATCGGCTAGCCAAACTTGAATTCGGTCCAATGGCGGCCGGCACCGTGGGAATCAATGAATCCCAACTCCAACAGCTAGAGGCCATCACCCAGCGGCTCCTGGACGATAAGCCCTTGCTCAACGCCCTGCTGCGGGCGTTGGTATTCCAAGACATTGCTAGAATCCCCTCCTTAAAAGAAAAATATAAAGGCCAGCTTCATCCTGCATACCTTTCCGAGGCCAGCGTAAAACTTTTGGAAAAAGAAGGTATAGCTGCCAGATACGGCCTAGACGGGATCGAAGAGGCTCATTTGAAATTCTTAGTCCGTCACCACGGCCTCATACACCACATAATAAGGGGAGAATTTTCCCCCGCGGCTCTGCAGGCGGTATTGAGCGAAAAGGACAAACAGAGGTTTGAGGCCTTCTTTATCTTTTCACTCGTGATGCTCTCCGCGATTCGTGAGGACCTCATGCTTGAGGACCTTGCTCAGTACTTGTTTCAGTTGAGGCAGACATGCCTTAGCATTCTTGAGGGCAAAACCACATTGGATGACTACCTCAATGAGCAATACCGACAAAGGGGAATGCTTTATTATTGCCTGGAAGCCAAGGCAGAGAGTGACAAAGCAGCCCGTAGCCCCCAGGGGTTTTCCTCCCGAGAGGCCATAGAGGCGGGACGCATGATATTTGCGGTGGAGCGTGTATTCAGGCTTCACGGTATCCGCTACATCCTCTTTTCCGATATCTCTGAGCTATTGCTGGGAAAGCCAATCAACTTCATTTATAAACGGCGGCGTTTTACCAGTGTAGGATATGCCACCTTTGAAAAGGAGCTTTTTGAGGCCCTGAGGATCTATAACACCTTACAAGGACTTGCTGAACCTGTCAGGCATTTTGCGCTTGAACGGCTCTCGGGCGACATTGTCAGGATTTGTGGATATGAAAAGGTCAGTGGATATCTAAACTATCAAAACCAGATAAAGCTCATGCTGCTCTCTCTTATGGGCTCTGAAAGGCTTAAATCATCTGTTCCTGTATATATCAACTTTATCCCTTTAGCAGCCAAGATCGAGAAGCGCTATGAGGCGTTGAATGATTATTTGGCTGGCTTCCCCCTGGAACAGGCGTGGGAGTCGAAGGGTGCCATCGCGGCCCTGTTTAGAAACCGTAAAGGGCTAATCATGAAGAAGGAAAGCCTGGGTGAAGTGCTTTCAGTGGATTTTAAAGACAAGATAGATATGGATCAGAAGCTTTACTATATCGAGAGCATTGACAATTTAGACCAATTGAAAAACTACTTCCACTACAGCTTGAGGTCATTGAGGAAACACCCTTTCTTTACAGAGGATTACGAGAAGGCACTGGAAAAGGCCTATGAAAACAGGCTTAGGGTCATCACCGAGGGCATAGTGGAGAGAATAAAAGAGCAGATGAACCTGATTAACGACTTCCATGAACTTCATCAACTTGTCGAAGACATTATGGCCCGCTCATTTGAAATAGGATTGAGCGAGGAGCAAAAACACAGGCTTACCGATATCTATGAGATCCGCAAGGAACAGCTCAGAAAGGACAAGTTGCTTGAAATAAACGGCTTCTTGAATCAGGTAAAGGATCAGGAGGAGCTTAGGGATTACTGGGAAACCATCAAATGGTATCTGCAAGAAAACAGGCCCTTTCTGGGCAGGGAATTTGAACAGTTGGTAGCCCGCAGGTTCGATGCTGTTTTACACAGGATTACAAAAGAGGAAAGATGGTAGGCCTTACAAGAGCCTTCCCCTCAATAAAATCTTTCCAAAAGCTTCTTAGTCTTTACCACGTTGAGGTTCAACCCCAGGGGCTTTCTATCAATCCCCATTGCCACTCCTAACAATTGGGTAAGGTAGAGGACGGGAATGTTATAACTCTCTTCAAATTCAGCCTCTATGCCTTTTTGGTTTCCGTCATACATGAGGGCACAAAAGGGGCAGACCAAACAGATTAGATCTGCCCCCACCTCCCTTATATCATCCAGCTTTTGCTTGGCCACCGTGAGGGCCGCCTTTTCTTCAACTGGAAGCACGGGGCCCCCGCAGCAGCGCTTTTTCCCCGGATAGTCCACCACTTGGGCTCCGGTGAGCCTTACCAGTTCCTCTATGGTATAAGGGGCTTCAGGATCATCAAAGCCCTCATAGACCTCTGAAGGCTTGAAATAATGGCAGCCATAGTGCACCGCCACCCTCAGCCCACTCAAGTCTTTTTCAAAAGTCTTCCTGATTTTCTCCCTATCCACCTGCTCGAATAATATTCTTGCAATGTGGCGCACCTTTACCTTGCCGGTGTATTGAAAACCCATTTGCTCAAGTGAGGCGAGCATATCACCATGGTCCTCCTCAGAGGCCATGGAGTGCGCCACCTCTGTGAGGGCTGAAGTGCAGGAACTGCAAAGGGTGCAAACATCCAATCCCTTGTTTTCAACAAGCGCCAGGTTATAGGCCCCCATAAGCCAGGCGGCCCTCCTGTCAATTCCCTTCATGGGGAACCCGCAACAGACAAAGTCCTGGATATCTATGAACTCAATACCCAGCCTGCTGGCCACACTTCTGGCCGAAAGCTCATAATTGCGGGCTCTCGCAGGTATTGTGCAACCTAGAAAAAGTGCATACTTCATATCCATCTTTCCTGAGTTACGGCTATTCTGCCCCAATAAGGCGTCCTACCACCGTACAAGTGGTGGGAAGCTCGGGCAATCCCATTTTGGCCCTTTTTTTATTGTCGAACTCATCAAGGGGATAAACCCGCCCCGCTTGAGTGATTATCTCTCTTTGGGCCTTGATACCTGGCGGGGGCTCACCCTTTTTCACGGCCAGGTTTTTTAGGACAGTTATGAAATCAGCTATCTTAATGCCCTGGGGACATCTTTCTTGGCATGCATAACAGCTGGTGCACAACCATAGGGTTGGGTCTCTTAACAATTGGTCCCAGAGGCCATAGAGGCACATCCGAATCAGCTTCACGGGGTCAAAACCTTTTTCCAGGGTTGCTATGGGACAGCTTGAACTGCAGGTCCTGCACATAAAGCAGGCAGAAATGCCTTGGGCCTCCGAGCAATCAAGAAGCTCTTTTAAAAGGCCAGCGATCCTCTCATTGGAGAGGACCAACTTCCTTTGTGTTCCCTGGTTACAGGTTCCCTTCTCCATTAGAATGACCCTTTGACTATCCTTGAGAACTTCTCAACACAGGCAGGCGACAGAGAGGCAAATAGAATCTTCCCCCCCCCAACCCCCACTTCTTCTAACATCTTATTGGCCAATTTCACTCTTCCCTCGGCTAGAAGGCTCCCTGAAAGGGAGGCGCAGGAGTCGTGGTGGCACACAAGCACCATTACCGCCTCGGCCCCCTGTTCCAGGGCCTCCAACATGTTCTCGAGCTTGACGCTGCCTCCACAGCTCACCTTCACTACCTGGGCCTCTATCTTTCCCATGCCCATCTTCTCTGCCAAACGGTAGGCCTCGTAGGCAGAATTTTGGCATGCAAATATTACTGTATTCATGTTCCGGGCACTCAAACCATTGCCGTTTGGGCCAGGCAGGCTGAGTGCCTGTCCCGGGCAGGCGGACACACACATGCCACATGCCATACACGCTGCCGGCAAAAATTGAGGCCCCCTGATTCCAAGCT
>JAMOVZ010000246.1 GCA_027061865.1 Desulfobacterales bacterium | reverse complement strand
GGCAAACAGCGCAATTGTCCAGGTCAACAGAAACCGATGGTTCCCTCTTCTCCCCCAATAGGTCCAGGATGTCTGAAAAGGCAGCACGGATCTCTCTTTCAAATTGCATGTTGGATACCGGGCTTTTTGCAGAGCCTACCACATAAATGCCTCTCCGGTTCGTGTAGATGGGAAAATTACGCACATTGTCTGATTGGAAAAAGCCCCTGGGATCAGTGTGGATTCCGAGGACTAATGCCATTTCAGCCCATGTGGGAGGGGGCTCAATTATGTCTTCAAACACCAGGGCCTGGGCATCTACCATGACCTCTTGTCCAAGATATTCGTCCACGAAGGTGACCCTGAATCCTTCCCCTTGAGTGTTGACCTCCGGGGCACCGCTGGAGAGCTTTACAAAGATCACACCGCTGTCGCGCACCTCTCGGAAGAGCTTTTCCATCCCAACGTCAGCGGCCTTAAAATGTTCCAGGAGGAAAAAGATTTCTGTATTCCTCTTATTCCTCATGCTCAACGCTAGTTCAAGGGCCTGTCTCTGGGTGAAGGGATAAGAGGCGTGTTTGAATCCGCTCAGGAATACTATGCGTTCTGCCCCTTTAAGTTCGCTGGGCTCTGAATCCATGACCTCAGAGACCGAATATACGGGGCCTTCCAATTGCCAGAAGGCCTTGGGAGAAATCTTGTCAGGCTCCAAGGCAACCACTATTGCTCCCACTTGCAGAGGGCTCTCATCTCCCTCTGACAGGGCAAGGGATACTTCAAAGCTTCCAGCCTCTCCTTCCACCTTTTCTATGCGGGAAAATAAGTACTCATCAAAAACGGCTTCCCTGCCCTCTTCCCCCCTTTGCTTATGGCCTTCCTCGCCCACCAACCTTGCCGAAACAGGAGATAGTCCTACGCGGGCTGCTTGTCGCGCAGCCAAATGCGAACCCCCGCCTCCGCCTAGAATCAAAATCTTGTTTGAAAATCCTTCATACATTTTGACCACAAACTCCTGCCATCAACCTGAACTGGTAAGGTAATGAGCAAGGCTAAAGGCAGATGCCTTAGCACTTGATATGGTCTCCGCCACGTCCATGGGGCCGGTTGCAGTCCCAGTCGCCACGATACCATCCAAGGCCTGGGAGGCCTCAAAGAATCCCATCTCGTCCACTTCCAAGCCCAACATCTCTCTCAGGCTCATTATGGCCTCATCATTTGGGCTTATACCTACGGAAAGGACTAATAGGTGAAAGTCTTCAGCGGTGTTCCTGGCCTGTGAGGAATCATAAAAGCTTATCCTAACCATCCCCTCTCCCACCTGATAATAATCTCCAGGCAATCCCCTTACAAACCTGACCTTCTCTTTAGCTTCAGAGAAGTGATGTTGGAAATCTTTTCCAAAATTTTGGATGTCCATATAAAAAATAGTAATTTCAAGATCAGGGCGGTTCTCTAAGAGCTTAAGGGCCATCCGTATGGCATATCCGCAACAGACCCGAGAACAATAATCCCTAAAAATCTTTGGGTTCCGGCTCCCTACGCACTGAACAAATGCTACTTTGGCCTTATCCAGGCCTGAGAGCGCTGATGGCTCTATCCTGCCTCTCAACGCCTCTTCCAGTTCTATAGCAGTAATTATGTTCTTTATTCTGCCTAAACCATAGCGGCTCTCTTTGGAAGGATCATAGGGTGTGAAGCCAGTGGCCACAACAATACCATCACACTTATAGGCCCACTCCTCCTGGCCCCTCTCAAAGTCGATCGCCCCTTCGGGACATGCCTCCTTGCAAAGAGGGGCTTCGCCACATTCGCACAATTGGGGATTAATAGAGTAAAAGGGATGAATAGTTGGAGACAGGGCTGTAAGAATTGCCCCTTTTTCCTTACATGGGCAGACTGTTAGGCATTCTCCGCAATCAGTGCATCTATCAGGATCTATTACCCTGCCATTATCAATGAGGGTTGCCTCAAACCCTCCATTAGCCCTTCTAAGG
>JAMOVZ010000245.1 GCA_027061865.1 Desulfobacterales bacterium | reverse complement strand
TCGGTCAAAGATCTCGGCCCCACCCATCTCAGGCAAGACCAAGTCAAGGATAACAATGTCTATTGCCCCTTTTTGCTCCTGGTACAGCTTTAGCGCTTCCTTGCCACTCGATGCGGTAAGCACATTGTAGCCAAGGGTCTCCAGCATCTGCCTTCCCACCTCCAAAACCACCTTTTCATCATCTATTAAAAGGATTGTTGCGGCTATCCCCTGGCTTTCTTTTTCTTGAGGGCCCTGTCCAACACTAGCAGCTGATTCCCCTGATGCGGGGAGAAAGATCTCAAAACTGGTGCCTGCCCCTTTCTTTGAAAACACGTCGATATATCCGTTGTGATTTTTCACAATCCCGTATACAGAGGAGAGTCCCAGCCCAGTGCCCTGTCCTACTCCCTTTGTGGTGAAAAAGGGATCAAAGATCCGCTCCATCACCTCCTTATCCATTCCATGGCCAGTGTCCTTTACAGTTATCATCACATAGGATCCAGGCTCAGGGTTATAGGCCCTTCCGGCCATGGCCGATTCAGTCACATTACGGGTGGAAACCGAGAGCTTGCCTCCCTTTGGCATGGCCTCAAAGGCATTGACATACAAATTCAGCAGCATCTGCTCTATCTGCCCCCTGTCGCCCATGACCATTTTGAGATCATCTGCTAAGTCCAGTTTCACCAGTATTTCTTTGCGGGCAGAGCCGAACGCCCCGGTCGTCTCCTTAACTATCTTATTCATGTCCAGTTTCTCAATTTCGAACTGCCCCCTTCGCGCATAGCCCAAAAGCTGCTTGGTGAGCCTTGACCCACTTTCTATCAGGTCTTCAACGGCAATCAGCCTCTCCTGGGAAGGGTGGGCAGGGTCCAGTTCAAGGCGCAAGAGACTTATGTGGCCCTGAATCCCCATGAGCAGGTTGTTAAAGTTATGCGCAATGCCTCCGGCAAGGGTTCCAATGGCCTCCATCTTTTGGGCCTGGATAAGGCGCCGCTCCAGCATGGTCTTTTCTTCTTCCGCTTCCTTCAGTGGAGTAATGTCTTCTACCATCCCCTCGTAATAAATTATCTCTCCATTCTTTCCCCGGACGGCCCTGCTCCTCTCCCTCACCCATATGGGCTTTCCATCCATCCTGATCATACAACACTCGATATCTGCCGTGTCGCCTTGGGCCTCAATCATGGATCTCCATCTCTCCCTGTCCTCTGCGGATTGGTAAAAGGAAGAGGCAGCCACAGATTTAAGGCTTTCAATGTCCGGACAACCCATGATCTTGAGAAATGCAGAATTCGCCTCAAGGAAGCGGCCGTCAGGAGTAGTGACAAACAACCCTACAGGGAGCCTTTCAAACAGGGAAAGGTATCTTTCCTCGCTCTGTTTTAGTGCCCTCTCGGTTGCCCTTTGGCCACTTATATCCCTGTAGACGGCCACTATTCCTTCTAGCCTGCCCTCCACAATTATAGGGGCGCCACTTGCTATCACCTCAACCGCGGTGCCGTCTTTTCTAAACCTTACGGTCTCAAAAGGAGCCACGGGCTTGCCAGAGAGCACTTGCCGGGTGTATTTTCGGGCCTCTTCCATTATGCCGCCCGGCGCAAGCAGTTCGTCAAGGTCCCTGCCCTTGGCTTCTTCTTTACTGTATCCGAAGATCTGCTCGGCCCCCCTGGTCCACTCCACCACACGATGCCGCGAATCAAGGGTGACGATTCCATCCGGCACACTTTCAAGTATTGCAGCTAGATACTTCTCCCTTTTTTGAAGCTCTTCCCCAATCCCTTGGCCATCTATCCCTCCATGGGGTGTCTTGGGGGAGTTTCTTTTTTTCCCTTGCCCTGGCATCTTTCCCTCCCAGATGTTCCAGAAGAACGAGGCTTGGTTCTTTGCTCAACCTCAGAACTTTATACAAAATTCAGGCCAAGTTACTAAAGCTTTTTCCCGTCGGCCTTGCTGATCAAATACTTTCATCCCTTCTTGAAAATGGGTTGACAGGAATCAACTAAAATGTTTAGTATACAGTATACTTCGTTTTTAAAATAAATTCTAAATATTTCAATTAGTTGTTATGATAACAGAAAATATTAAAATCCTAATTACAAAACCCCGTTCCCTAAGGGAAAAGGTCTATAAAGTAGTAAGGGACAATATCCTCAATGGAAAAATTCCTCCTGGCTCAAGGCTCATTGAGACAAGGCTGGCAAAGGAGATAGGGGTGTCCAGGACACCTGTAAGGGAAGCCCTTCACATGCTAGAGATGGAAGGGCTTCTCGAGCCCATCCCCCGAGTGGGATACAAGGTAAAAGGCATAAATTGGGAAGAGGTGGAAGAAATCTGTGAGATAAGAAAAGTGAACGAGGTACTGGCTGCCAAGTGGGCAATTGACCATATCACAAAAAGGCAAATTCTTGCCCTGGAGAAAAACGTGAGGCTCTCTCAAGAGGTCCTCCACAGTGGCCACATGCAAGGCATCGTGGAGTTGGATGCCCAGTTTCATGATCTAATCGTCAAAGCCAGTAAGAGCCAGAGGCTCGGAGAACTTTGCCAACTTCTTAGAAGGCACATGTTAAGGTATAGGCTTGAGGCGATGTACATGCCAGAAGGGGTCTCGGCCACCATAGAAGGCCACAAAAAGATACTTGAATGCATAAAGGCCAAGGATAAAGAGGGGGTGGAAGCGGCCATTAAGGCCCACCTGGACCAGGCCAGGGATGACATCAGATACTTTGCATTTGAGCTGTCTCACAAAAAAGCACCAGAGAGGGAAGGACGATCTGGTGGACTCAAATAAGGATAAACATGACTCCCCCGAAGTTATTTTAGAAGATTCTGGAGGATAAGATGGAAACATTGTTCAAGGCCCTCTGCTCAGTGCTCCCCCCTGAAAGGGTGAGCTTCTCTGATGTGGATCTAGCCGCCTACAGCGCTGATTCAGCCACTCCCCCTGGAGCCTCCGCTTGTCCGCTTGCAGTGGCCTTGCCCCAAAGCCCCGAAGAAGTGCTCCACATCCTTCAAATCGCCGACAGGTTAAGGGTTCCCGTGACCCCATTGGCCAGGGGATCAAACATCGCAGGTCTAGCGGTTCCCATTCAGGGCGGGGTGGTAATTGATCTAAGGCTGATGAACCGTATTATAGAGATTAACGAAGATAGCGCTTACGCACTTGTAGAGCCAGGAGTTACGTTTCATGAGCTCTCAAGGGCCCTTTCCGAAAAGGGCTTTTTCTGCCATTTGCCCACGGCATCCGGCGGCAGCAGCCCGCTTGCCAACTATCTCATGAGGCCCTCAGGGAATTATTCCGCCAGATGGGACCCCGATCCCCTGCTCTCCCTTGAGGTGGTAACCCCCCGGGCAGGCATAATCAGGACTGGCTCTGCCGCCTTTGACAGTAGGCTCTGGCGTGCAAGATACCACTGCTTCCCTGACCTCACCGGGCTTTTTGCATGCTCCTACGGCACCCTTGGTATTGTGACAAAGGCCTCGGTAAAGATCTTCAAGAGGTGCGAAGAGGAGCGCTTACTGCTGATTGGTTTTGAAAGCCTTCCTCCTGCCCTTGAGTATATGGAGAGGATAATCAGAGGGAATCTTGTTGAGAGCGTTACCTTTTGGACGTGGGGCTGGAACCTCTTCCATGAAATGATGCTCTCAAAACAGAGCCAGATGCCCCAAGAGATCCTGAAGCCCGACCAAAAGAGTCCTCCTGAGGGGGTTCCCTTTGGGATCGCATCTGCCAGGCTCAACGGCTATAAAGAGGTGGTGGAGGCCCAACAAGAGGTCTGCATCAAGATTGCCAGAGAATTGGGGGGGGAATACTTGGAAAATGATCTGGCAAAGGAGCACTTCCCAGGCTGTTACAATTATCTCCACTCCTACTTTGTAAAGGGGATTCTGCCCAAACCAGGCGAAGAATCACAAATAAGGGCCGGCCTCCATCTGCCGGGGTGTCTGGTCAGTGCCGGGCCTTCCCAAATCCTGGAGATCGAAAAGTATATGTGGGAGCTCGCTAAACGGGAGTTTGAGCCCCCCTATTTTTACAGGGTGCTTCCCTATTCCCATGCAAGGGAGTTCTTCTTCGCATTCGTTGTCTATGTAAGGGGCGATATTGCAGACCAGCTTCCCTATATAAGGAAGCTGAGGGGGATATACGGTTCCCTTTACAGCGAACTTTTAAAAAAGCTCGGGGCGGTAATGTTCAGGTACCGGAAGGATCCAGGTTTCTTTGCGCTCACCGGCAACTACGGCCAGTTGCTCAGGAGGATCAAGCAGCTGGTTGATCCCAACAACATCATGAACCCAGGAATGCTCTTGTTCTAAGGGGAAAGGCGATGTCAGAGAACAGACTTCATCTCAGCAAAACTCTTTATACGGCAATTCACAAGTGTATAAGGTGCGGCCAGTGTGCTTATGGGACCCAGGAAGCGGGCTACCAACCCATCTGCCCTATCCACATGGCACGGCCATTTTTCACAAACACGGCAGGTGGCATCATGCAACTTGCCCGCGTTGCGCACGAAGGAAAACTTGCCCCTTCAAAGAGCCTTCGAGATCTCCTCTATCTTTGCACTGGCTGTGAGGCCTGTGAGGCCAACTGCAGTGTCATTACCGGACAGGTGGGGATAATCAATATGCTGAAGAAGTGGTTGAACACCAATTCGGTTCCTTACCTGAAAGGCCATCAATCAGTGCTCAACAACCTTCTCAAGAACAAGGTCCCATATGCCGGAAGAGTGGAAAACAGGCTGGAGTGGCTGACAGCAGAGATGAAAAAGGAAATCTCCTCATCCCCTCATGTGTTTTATTTTGTGGGGTGCGCCTCTTCTTTCAAAGAGACAGAGATGGCTGTGTCTTTGGCCAATATCTTGAAAAAACTGGATGTGCCATTCTCCCTGAGCGGTGATGAATGGTGTTGTGGTGCCCCCTTTAATTACCTTGGATTGGGCAAAGAGTGTAAGGACTGGGCAAGCCACAATGTTGAATTGATTGAAAATAGCGGGGCGTCCATTGCGCTTTTCACCTGCCCCACCTGCAGCATGATCTTTAAGAAAAACTATCCCTCTTGGTTAGGCCGCGGGCTGCCCTTTAAGGCCATGCATGTGACCGAATTCCTGGACAGTTTCGTGGGCGAAGGCCGACTGAAGTTTACACACAAGACTGAAAAAAGCGTCATCTACCACGATCCTTGCCACTTGGGCAGAGGACAAAATATTTACGATGCCCCAAGAAGGGTTCTTTCACAAATACCAGGGCTGGAGATGAAAGAGTTTGCCCTCAACAGGGAAAACAGTTTCTGCTGCGGTGGTGGGGGGCTCTTGCCGGCAGGATTTCCCCGCGTAGCTGACCAGTTGGCCGGACATAGGTCGGTCCAGGCCTCTGAGAAAAAGCCCTCGCTCATGGTCTCATCATGCCCTGGCTGCAAAGAAAACCTCAAGCTGGGAGCAAAAAGGGCCAAGATTCGAATAAAGGTAAAGGACTTTACAGAGTTAGTAAATGAGAGCCTTTAGTTGGAAAATTCGCTTGACTTCCATGATTCATCACGATAGATATCGTTATGACTATGGTAGCTTCATTTGAACAAATTCTTTTTCGTTGTGCTTGGTGGTGGTCCATCTCTTGTGGGGAGGTGGGCCCGCCATAGGTAGATAAGATTCCTTAAGACCGTGGGGCTGCTTCCCCAGAAGCCTCACGGTCTTTTTATTTTGCAAGATTCAAATTAAGGGCCGTGGGGTCAAGGACCTCGCGGCCCTTTTCTTTTTAAAACCATTAACCACAGGAGATAACAAAGGAGGGCGTAGAATGATCAATCAAGCAATTTCAAGGGTAGTAAGGGGACAGGACCTCACTGAACAGGAGATGAGTGAGGTAATGGATCAAATCTTGGATGGGCGGGCCACACCTGCTCAGATTGGGGCTTTTATTACGGCCCTGAGGGTAAAGGGCGAGACCGTGGATGAACTGGTTGGGGCTGCCAAGGCCGTGAGGGCCAAGTCCAAAAAGATCCACATCCAGAATCACCTCGTAAACATTGACCGCGACGAAATCAACATTGACGAAGAGACCATTCTTGATACCTGCAAAACAGGGAGTGCCGAGACAAACACATTCAATGTGTCCACCGCCACGGCATTTACTGTTGCAGGGGCAGGGGTAAGGGTGGCCAAACATGGCACCAGGCTAAGATCCAGAAGGTGTAGCAGTACTGAAGTGCTGGAAAACCTAGGCATCAGGCTTGACATCAATGATGCAAACATTGAGCAGTGCATCCGTGAGATAGGCATAGGTTTCCTCTATGCCCCCCTCTACCAGGGGGCCATGAAATATGCAGCAGCCCCAAGGCGGGAAATAGGGATAAGGACCATTTTCAACCTCCTGGGGCCCCTGACCAATCCTGCAGGCGCCACGGCCCAGGTCCTTGGGGTGTATTTTCCGGGGCTCACGGACAAGATGGCACAAGTGCTGGCGCGCCTGGAGACCAGGGAGGCCTTTGTGGTCTGTAGTGAGGGGACTTTTGACGAAATAAGCATTTGCGGTCCAACCCGCATCTCTCACCTCAAGGAGCACAAAATCACAACATTTGAAATAACGCCGGAAGAGTTCGGACTTCCCAGGGCCCGGCCCGAGTCCATAACGGGAGGGAACGCCCGCGAAAATGCCAGGATTGTGCGCTCCATCCTTGAGGGTGAACGGGGGCCGAGGCGGGACATGGTGCTGCTCAATGCGGCGGCGGCCTTTGTGGTGGCAGGACTGGACAATGACCTTAGGGAAGGCATTGAAAGGGCCAAAGAGTCCATTGATTCGGGAAAGGCCAAAGAAAAGCTGGACGCCTTGATTAAATTCACCCAAAACTGCGGCGGTTTTGTCCGGAAACAACTTTTTGCTGGCCTTTAACAAATATTGCTGGGAGTCTCGAATGGTTGACTATTTAGCCGTTGGCTGTTATTTTTAGTATTTTTAAGTAAAAATTTTTCAATTGCTATCAGGGCATCAGCAATGGCTCTGGGAAAGAATGAAAAAAATGGGCTCAGAGGTCATCCTTCAGGAAAAAGATATCCAGGACAAAATAGAAGGTATCATCAAAAAAATTATCCAAACCCATCCTGACCTGAGTAATGTGGTCCTCGTGGGTATCCGGACAGGGGGAGCGCACCTGGCTGCCCGATTTCAAAAGGCTATCTCCCAAATCACCGGCAAGCACATACCCATGGGTGTCCTTGATATCACTCTTTATAGAGATGACTGGACAAGGATCGGCCCTAGCCCACGTGTTGGGAAAACTGATCTGCCCTTTTCCATAGATGACAAGACCGTAATCCTGGTCGACGATGTGCTATTTACCGGCAGAACAGTGCGTGCAGCCATGGATGCCCTCATGGACTATGGAAGGCCAAAGAGGATAGAGCTGGCAATACTGGTTGACCGAGGCGAGCAATACCGTGAGCTCCCCATTTGTTCAAATTATGTGGGTATTGTGTGGCCCACCACGCCAGAGCAGACCATTAATGTTTACTTGGCCGAGGCTGGCTTTACAGACCATGTCCGGGCAGAGGAAAAAAAGGCAGCCTGAAAAATGGGAAAAAAGAAGAAGGCAAGGAAGAGAGCGCAGTCCAAACCAGCGCTCTCGCAAGAGGAACACTCTCTTGTAAGTTCATTGATTGAAAGTATTGGGCAGCATTCCCCAGAAGAACTGACCGCGAAAATCCCGACTCCCCAAATTGCTGCCGCATTGGTGGATAGGCTTCCGGCTGGGGATGACCACGTAATCCAGCTTGCACAAGCAGTCGTCAAGGCCTTTCCAGATAAGGTGGTACAAAAGAGTGTGCGGAAATTCCTTTTCAAACTCAAGACAAAGGGAATAGATGTCCCACAGTTAGGGGCCAAAGACAAAGGAGGCCTTGTCCTTACCCCGCCTAAAAGGGAGGAGCCAAAGGCATACATTGGCAACTACGATCCGTTCTGGATAAAGCCTGTGATAGTGGCCCTGCCCCGAGTTCCCAAAGGATTTGATGTGGGGATATCAGGAATAGATGAGAAGCGAGGATTGATCGATTTTGATTGGTCCTTTTTCAGTAAAAAGACATGGAAAGAGCTGGAGCAAGACCTCAAAGAAGAACAGCGCTATCAAATGGTAGAGACCACTTTGGACCATGCCCTTTGGCTCTTGGAGTCCGCATATCAAGCCAGCCGAGACAAAAAATCCCAGGCCTGCGAGCAGTATGCAAGATTCAAAAGATATGCGGATGTTGAGATTTCCCCGCCAAAGAAACATCCTGTCTATGATCTGATAGAGGATCAAAGCATTCCAGAACAGGGGCTTATACGGTCGCAATTAGAAAAGTTGTTCCAAGATACCTTTTTTATGGCCCCTTTTTATATCAAGCCCGAAGAGATAAAGCCGCTGGCAGACAAGCTTCGGGGGCTGGACCACAGCCCTATAATCATGCCAAGCTCAGAGGTGGGGGCACGGGAGGAAAAAATAAAGCTTGAGTGGCTCTCTGAAAGATATCCGCCTGAAGAGCGCCAAAGGCTTAAGCACACGCTGGAAGAGACTGCCTTTGTGCTTTTTAAGATAGGAAGAGAGGAAGAGGCCCGTATTGCCCTTGTGTGTGCCAGGGAAGTGGTGAACGACTTATCTTTGTTTCAAGGGAACCTGTTCCTTGAATACCTGCTTGAAATAAGCATTGATCTTTACGAGGAATTTGAGGAGGCCACACGAGAAGAAAAGTTGATAGATACGGTTGAACAGGAATCCCCTCTCATTATCAAACCATAAATAAGGAGGTCTGTGCTATGCCCAAGAGCCTCAGTGTCAAGACCAGTTCCAGGATAGAGATGGTGGATATAACTTCTATGGTCCAAAAGGAGCTGGA
>JAMOVZ010000244.1 GCA_027061865.1 Desulfobacterales bacterium | reverse complement strand
GTTCAGGTGTGAGCAAAGGATTCTTGGCCCGGGAGTGGGAAAGAGCAGCCAGAGAGTCACTTACTCCTGAGTGCAGAACCCGATGCACAATGTGCGGGGTCTGCGGCCACGAGGAGATTCAACCCCTCTTTTTTGAATTCCCTGAACCTCCCCGCCTATCCACTTCAATAGAGGAAAGAGGTCGCACAGCCTCCTCCAGGCACAAGTATGCAGTAACCTATACAAAGCTGGGGGTCCTGCGCCATCTTTCCCACCTGGAGTTAAGCCGCACCCTGGTGAGGGCCTTTAGGCGGGCTGGACTACCTTTGGCTTACTCTGAAGGGTTTCATCCAAAACCCAAGATATCTTTTGCCTCTGCCCTTCCTGTGGGCATGGAAAGCCTGAATGAGCTCCTTTATGTGGACTTTTCAACTCCGGTTGACCCTGAAAAGGCCAAGGCGGCGCTGAACTCTGAACTCCCCGATGGAATCAAGATAACCCGGATAAACGAGCTGCCTCTTGGCTACAAGCCCCCCCAAATAAAAGAGAGCACCTATGAGGTCCTGCTGCCTTTAAGGTTTCAGCTCAGCGGAGAGAAACTAGAGGAATTAATCAAAAACGATCGCATATATGTGTCAAAGAAGACCAAAAAGGCTGAGCAGAGGATAAACCTGAAAGGCCGCATCAAGGACATCCGAACGCTTGACAGAAACCGGCTGATTTTCACCCTGCCCCATACCGACGGGGGCCAGCTCAGGCCCAGGGATGTGGCAGCGGCCATTTTAGAGCTGAACGATGACCAAAAATATGCCATAAGTGTTCGAAAAATAGGACAAGTTTTGGCCTAGCCCTGTCGATAATGGAGAAAAGGCAATCATGCATGCTGAGCTCATCATAAATTCAAGGCCATATGAAACCAGGGTCGCCCTTGTGGAAAACGGCATGGTGGTGGAACTGCATGTGGAGAGGAGATCCGGCCAAGAACTTGTGGGCAACATTTACAAGGGCAGAGTAGTAAGGGTGCTTCCCGGCATGCAGGCAGCATTTGTAGACATCGGTCTTGAAAGAACTGCCTTTCTCTATGTCTCAGATGTCAAACGGGAACTCCTGGATCTCGAAGAGATGATGCTGGCCAATCAAGGTGAACAGGAGGACTCGGGCTATTTGGGAGCCATGCCAGAAATAACAAGCATCCCTTTAGGTATTGAAGATATGTTGCGAGAAGGACAGGATATAATGGTTCAGGTCGCAAAAGAACCTTTTGGAAACAAGGGCCCGCGGGTCACCTGCCACATCTCGCTGCCGGGAAGGCATCTGGTTCTGATGCCCACACTGAACCATATAGGGGTTTCCCGAAAGATTGAAGACAGGGAGGAAAGGGAGAGGCTTAAGTGCATTGTAGAGGAAATAAGGCCAAATCAGATGGGTTTCATTATCAGGACTGTGAGTGAAGGGGCCCCAACAGAGAAACTGAGTGGTGAGATGGAGTTTCTGTTGAGGCTGTGGTCCGACATCCAAGCCAGAATGGAGCGCCTCTCAGGACCTGGGCTGATATACAAGGATCTGGCAGTATCCTTAAGGGCAGTCCGTGACCTCTTTACACGCGAGGTGGACAAGCTCGTCATCGACTCACCAGAGGAGCACAAGATGGTGATGGACTTCATTTATACCTTTGCCCCGAGGCTGCGCTATTCAGTGGAGTTGTATGAGGGCCCTGATCCCATATTTGACGCCTATGGGATCGAAATGGAAATATCCCGCGCACTCCAAGACAAAATCTGGCTGAAGTCCGGGGGGTATATCGTGATAGAGCAAACAGAGGCCTTGACCGCCATTGACGTAAACACTGGAAGCTATGTTGGCAAGAGGAATCTGGAAGAAACCATACTCAAAACCAACTTGGAGGCAGTAAAAGAGATAGCCTATCAGCTGCGTTTCAGAAACATAGGCGGCCTTATAGTAATAGATTTTATAGACATGGAAAAAAAGGCCAACAAAGAAAGGGTGTTTCAGGCCTTGAAAGAGGCCTTGGCCAAGGACAGGGCAAAGACCAATATACTACCCATGTCTGACCTGGGCCTGATAGAGATGACCAGGAAGAGGACGCGGGAGAACCTTTCCAACTTACTTTGCCAACCCTGCTTCTACTGCGAGGGCAGAGGGACGCTCAAGTCTGTGAGCACGGTGTGTTACGAAATTTTCAGGGATGTGGAAAGGGAATGCGCCAGCATAAGAGAGCCTGGCAATATTTATATCTTTGTAAGCCCAAAGGTGGAAGAGGTCATGAAGGAGGAGGAACAAGACTCTATCCTTGACCTTGAAAGGCGAACTAATAAACGCTTGATAATTCTCTCTAGGGAAGAATATCATCTGGAGCAGTACGAGCTCAGGATCCAGTAACCAATTGGAAATGGA
>JAMOVZ010000243.1 GCA_027061865.1 Desulfobacterales bacterium | reverse complement strand
ACACCCGTGTGCTCGATATTGATGACTACACCCTTTCGGAGTCCTTCAGAAGGATGGCTTCCCATGCCGATCACCTCTATGCCGTCAGGCCTCACCTCGGCCACCACCGCGCATATCTTTGTAGTCCCAATATCAAGCCCAACCACTATCTCTCCTGACATCTCTCCTCTCCCTTTCCTCCTGGATTTATCCCCGTCTAGTATGCGAAGGGCCATTGCTGAAAGAAACCACCGCCCCCCCCCTTCCCTGAAGATCAATGCGGCTCACGGCCTCTAGCACCCCTTCCTTGGAAAGGTGGGCCACTACTCTAGAGAGCCTTTTCAATTTTAGCCCTAGATCTCTTGCAGTAAGCCTTACCTCTGCCCTCAAGCGGTCAAAATAGAGGGAAAACCTCTCTCCACCTCTCACATGAATCTCAGAGAGCCCGGCCACTGACCAAGGATCTTCCGAATCTTTCAATGCCTTTAGTATGTTAAGCACGGGACTCAGCTTTCTCCCCCACTCTTCCTGACTTGGAAAGGCCCTTATGCCATCCTCGGAAAGTCCGGTAACCACCGGCAGGTCCAGGCCTTCCTCCCCGCTCACTTCTTTGAATAACACCCCCCTCTCGCTCATGAGATATAGCTTGGCCTTGAGCACCACGAAAGCAATAGGCTCGTGGCTATGGACCTCCACCATCAGAGTATGGGGAAATCTCCTCTCTACCACCGCACTCCTCACCCAAGGATCCTTTTCTATCTCTCTTTTCAGTCTTTCCAGATTCACGGCCACCACGGTGGTTCCTTTTGGGAACCGGCATATCTGTTTTACCTTTTCGGCCAAATGGGGATCCTGGCATCTTATCTTTATCTCCTTCAGCTCCAGGAATGGGGCCTTCATAAAATACTCATACGAGTAAATGAAACCCAAACTCACCACGCCTAAAAGCACTGCAAACACACTGATCTTGAAAAAGGAAAGCCCAAGAGACTTCAAGACTGCAAAAGGATTTCTTCGCCTCCTGGTCCTTCTCACCTTTTGCGAGGTAAGAACAGACCTCCCTGCGCCCCTTCTTACCTTTGGCCTTGTCGGCCTCTTCCTACCACTTTTACTTCGCATTCCAGGTTCACTCCAAAGCGCCGCTTCACCTCTTGGCGGGCAAGCTCTATTAGGGCGAGCACATCGGTGGCCGTGGCCCCTCCCCTGTTTAAGATAAAATTGGCATGCCTTTCAGATATGACCGCCCGCCCCTGTGATCTTCCTTTGAGACCTGCCGCCTCTATCAACTGCCCGGCAAAGTGCCCTGGTGGATTCTTGAATATGGACCCAGCGCTTGGAAGATCAAGGGGTTGCCTCTTTCGCCTCCTGTCCAGATAGCCCTTAATAAGCTTTGAAATCTCGTGGGGCCTGCGCCTCTCAGCCTTCAGCCACACATCCACCACTACTGATCCCGGCTCAAGCTCAAGGCCTCTATACTGGAAATTCAAGTTTTCCCTCTCCAGTATGTGGTAGCCCATCTTCTCCTCAGCCAAACCGCCTTGTGAAGAGATCACCCCCAGCCGGATGACCCTTTCACGAATTTCGTGGCCAAATGCCCCCGCGTTCATCACCACCGCCCCCCCCAGGCTGCCCGGGATTCCGGCAAGAAACTCAAACCCACCAAGGCCCCTGGGCCTGCAAAACTCAAGCAGCTGACTCAAAGATGCCCCCGCACCCACACGTAAGATATTTTCGTCCTCATCCTCCAACTCTATTCCCGCCAAAGGGCCTCGAAGCCTTACGGCCACACCTTCAACGCCCTCGTCCCGCACCAGCAGGTTACTCCCCTTTCCCACCACCAGATAAGGAATCTTCTCTCTTTGGAGGAAGCCAAGCAATCCCTGGAGCTCCCATCTATCCTCGGCCTCATACAAGGCCTCCACGCACCCCCCAACCCTTAGGGTTGTCCGCCTGCCCAACGGGTAGTTGAATATGATGCGCTCAGCCCACATCTCTAAAAGCCTCTCCTTTTGCTCATTGGTCATTGGCTTCCCCGCCGCTCAAACAGGGGCTTGTCAGGGGCAACCTCTTGAGCAGCTCATCTGCCACGCTGTAAACATCTCCTGCGCCCAGGGTGAGGACCAGATCTCCATCCCTCACAAGGCCTTCAAGTACTGATAAGGCTTCATCCTTGGAGGCGACGCTAATCACTTCTTTGTGCCCCCGCTCCTTTATGGCCCTTGCTAATCTTTGGCCTGTTATTCCTTCAAAGGGTCTCTCGCCCGCGCCGTAGATGGGAAGCACCA
This sequence comes from Desulfobacterales bacterium, assembly GCA_027061865.1. Lineage (GTDB taxonomy): Bacteria > Desulfobacterota > DSM-4660 > Desulfatiglandales > Desulfatiglandaceae > JALVMN01. The sequence continues at coordinate 3,096 of JAMOVZ010000243.1, read as the reverse complement.
AAAGGACGTCGGCCCGGTTAAAGCTCAATGTAAATTGTTCAAACAGGGCCTTGGTGCGTGAGTGGCGGTGAGGCTGAAAGACCACCACAAGCCTTTTCTCAGGCCATGACTCTTTCAGGGTCTTGAGGGTGGCAACAATCTCTGTTGGGTGGTGACCATAGTCATCCATCACCACAACGCCCGCCCTCTCCCCTTTAACCTGAAAACGCCTTGCAAGACCTCCTAAATTCTTCAGGCCTTCAGCAATCACGTCAAAATCCAGCTCCAGTTCTATTCCCACTCCAATGGCTGCCAAGGCATTCAGCACATTGTGCTCTCCCGGCATCCCCACTTCTACCCTTCCCAAGGCATCTCCCCTCCACACCACCTCAAAGGCCACGCCGTGGCGGCCCTTTTCAAGGCCCCTTGCCATGAGATCCGCTTGAGCGGAAAAACCATAGGAGATGTAGCGTTTCTTTAGGCGTGGGAGGATTCCCTGGATCTCGTGGTTGTCCAAACATATGACTGCTGTGCCGTAGAAAGGGATCCTATTTATGAAGGTCACAAAGGTGTTACGGATCTCCTCCATGTCCTTGTAGAAATCCACGTGCTCCATGTCCAGGTTAGTGACCACCACTATGGTAGGGGAGAGAACGAGAAAAGAGCCGTCACTCTCATCAGCCTCTGCAAGCAGTATCTCTCCTTCCCCCAACCTTGCATTTGACCCGCCCCAAATGTCTAGCCGCCCACCGATCACCACAGTGGGATCCAGGTGTGCACGGTTGAGAATTGAGGCGATCATCGAGGTGGTGGTGGTCTTTCCATGGGCACCTGCCACGGCTATCCCGAACTTCAGCCGCATTAGCTCTGCCAACATCTCGGCCCGCGGGATAACGGGGATGTAACGCTCCTTTGCCTCCAGGATTTCCGGGTTGTCTTCACGCACGGCCGATGAATAAACCACCACGTCTGCCCCTTCTATGTTGCCGGCGCGATGGCCGTAATGAATCCTCCCCCCCATGGAGGCAAGGCGTCGGGTGATGGAGGTCTCCTTCAAGTCAGAGCCACTCACTTCGTAGCCTAAATTCATGAGCAGCTCCGCAATGCCGCTCATACCAATGCCGCCTATCCCAACAAAGTGTATATGTTTGGCCTTGCCAAACTTTTGCGCTCCCGCCCTACGCTCAGGCAGACTGCCGTCTGTAGTCATCAGATCACCAATTCAAGTAATTGTTCGGCAATCCTGGAGGCTGCTTCAGGCCTCGCTAGACACCTTGCAGCCTCAGCCATTTGTTTAAGCCTTGCTTGATTATTCATGAGGCCGGCTATTGTCTCAGCAAGCAAAGGCCCGCTCAATTCCTTCTGAGTTATCAGCAAGGCCCCGCCTGCCCGCGCCATGGCCTTGGTATTCATCTCTTGGTGGTTGTTTGCTGCAAAGGGATATGGCACTAAGATTGAGGGTTTGGCCAAGGCTGCCAACTCAAACAGGGTGGATGCCCCAGCTCTACTAACCACAAGGTCTGCCTCCCCATAGGCCCATGCCATGTCCTCAATAAAGGGGTAAAGCTCTATGGTGATCTTGTTGGAGGCCGTTTCCTTTTTCATGTCTTCATAATCCCGCCTGACCCTGTCGTAGTCGTGCTCTCCTGTCTGATGAATCACATTTAGTTTGCGGCCATCCCTTCCCAAAAACGGCACTGCCTCAACCATCGCCTGATTTATGGCCCTTGCCCCCTGGCTTCCTCCAAGCACAAGCAAGGTAAAGCTCTTCGAGCCTTTGGTTTGCTTATCACCCCGGCTCAACAGCTCTTGCCGAATAGGGGTGCCGACCACTAAAGGCTCAGGGCCCTTTAGGTACTCCTTGGAATCTTCAAATGAGATGAAGACCTTGTCTGCTATTCGAGACAATAGCCTGTTGGTAATTCCAGGAAATGCATTCTGCTCGTGTATGGCCATTGGCACGCCTAACGCCTTGGCGGCAGTGCACACAGGCCCTGCGGAATAGCCCCCCACCCCAAAGACCAGATCTGCCTTTTTGGCCCGGATTATCTTCATGGAATCAAAAAGGGTTGAAGGGAGCCTCACCGAAACCGCCAAGGCCTTCCCTAAGCCGCGTCCCTTCATACCTTCCACATTCAGTCTTGAAACCTCAAAGCCTTTGGCCCTCAAGATCTTCTCGCCCCTTCCTCTCTTGCCCAGCACAAAGGTAATGCTGCACTGCTCAACCCGTGCCTCCAGCTCTCTGGAGACGGCCAGTGCCGGGAACAGGTGCCCCCCCGTTCCTCCGCCCGCCATGATGCAACTAATCTTCTTCGCCCTCTTGGCCAAAGCTCACCTACTAGCAGAGATATTCAGCAATATCCCAATGCTCAACAGTGTGATGAGGATGGACGAGCCGCCATAACTCAACAGGGGCAGGGTTAGGCCTTTCGTGGGCAGAAGACCTAGCACAACTCCCATGTTGACCAAGACCTGGAGTCCTATCCACAAAGTAAGGGCAAAGGCCAGATAACTTCCGTGGAGGTCCCTTGCCGACAATGCCACCTTAAAGCCTCGCCAGATCAGTATCCCAAAGAGGACCACCACCACGCACACACCCAACAACCCTGTTTCTTCAGCCATAATTGAAAAAACAAAATCAGTATGGGCCTCAGGGAGATAATAGAGTTTTTCCTTGCTCGCCCCTATGCCGACTCCCCACAACCCCCCTGAGCCAAACGCAAAAAATGAGTGGATGACCTGGAAGCCGATACCCGTAGGGTCAGCCCAGGGGTTGAGAAAGGCCAAAAGGCGCTTCACCCGATATGGTTCGCTGCGGATTCCCCAAAACACAAACGGAAGCAACAGGGCGACGATTCCGCCCAAGTGAAGCAACCTTGCCCCCCCCACAAAAAGCACTATGAAGGTCCAGGCAACTATCATCATAGCTGTGCCCATGTCAGGCTGAAGCAACAACAGTCCAGTAAAAAGCAACGAAATAACCAGGTGGGGCATAAGCCCCCTTGAGAAAGACCTGAGTTCCTCGCCCTTGTTTGCCATGGAATGGGCCATAAACAGGGCCAGCGAGAGCTTGGCCAACTCTGAGGGCTGAAATGAAAAAGGTCCCACCTTCATCCA
>JAMOVZ010000242.1 GCA_027061865.1 Desulfobacterales bacterium | reverse complement strand
CTCCCCGCCCCGCCCACCCTATGGCCCACACCTGGAATCAGCAATGCCACCAAAAGGAAGAAACTCCCCACCAACAGCGGCCATGCCATTTTTGAGTAAAGATCCCTGGGCGCATACCGGGCGCAAAACATCACCCCCACTCCAAGGAGGCAGAAAAGGGCCTGGCGCTTCAAGAAGTAATAAGGGTCCCCTGTGCGGGTAAAGGCCACATGGGAGCTTGCGCTGGCCACCATCACGAGCCCGATCCCCAGCATGAGAAACACGGTAATCAGCATGACGTGATCGCAGTTTGTCCGCTCCCTCTTGTCCTTACTCATGTCCCAGCGCCTTTACTGCTTCTTTGAAGGCCTCGCCCCGCTCCTGATAGTTTGAAAACATGTCAAAGCTTGCGCAAGCAGGAGACAGAAGCACCACATCACCACTCTGGGCCATATGGAACGCCTTTCTGACCGCCTCTTCCATTGAGGCGGCATCAACGCTTTTGACCACTTGGGAAAGTTCGGCCTTCAGCTTTTCCCTCGCCTCTCCCAAAAGTACTACACCCTTTACTTTTCCAGCACACGCCTCCTTAAGGGGCTCAAAATCAGCCCCTTTGTCCAGCCCGCCAGCAATAAGGACCACAGGGCTTTCAAATCCCTCCAAGGCCCTTTGTGCTGCATCCACATTGGTCGCTTTGGAGTCGTTGTAAAAACGAATGCCCCGAAACTCTGCCACATACTCCAGTCTGTGGTGCAGGGGTTTGAATTCACTTATCACCCCTTGAATCACTTGGGGCTCCACGCCCAAGTGTAAAGAGGCCAGTATCGCCGCCATGAGATTCTCCAAGTTGTGTAGGCCTGGCAGCGCAAAATCCGCATATGAAAACCCATAGGCCTTTGACCCTGAGAGCCTTACCCTTATTTTTCCTCCCTCAATCCAGGCACTTGGCTCTCTGTGGCTATCCAGCCCATAGGAAAGAATCAACGCTCCCCTTGGCACGGGAACCGGCTTAGGCAAGGAAGGCAGATTCAGCACCGCGCAGTGGCCAAGGCCGAGGTTTTTCAAGATCCTGTATTTTGCCTCCACATATGCTTCAAAGCTGCAGTGGCGGTCCAAGTGGTCACGCGCTATGTTTAAGATTACCGCCACCTTGGGGGAGAACTCTTTTACTGTCTCCAACTGAAAGCTGCTCACTTCTGCCACCACATAGTCTGCCTTTGGGGCAAAGGGGCCATCTTGCTGGGCCGCAACATAGGCAGAAAGAGGGGTGCCGATATTGCCACCCACGAAGACCGACTTGCCTGCCCTTTTGAGCATTTCTCCCACCATGGAAGTGACTGTGGTCTTACCATTTGTCCCTGTAACAGCGATGATGGGCTCATGGATGAAGCGGGAGGCAAGCTCCAGCTCTCCTATTATTTCTATCCCTTTTTCCCTCGCCTTTTTGAGCACGTCTATCTCCAAAGGAATCCCCGGGCTCACCACCACCAGGTCAGCCGCCAGGATGGTAGCTAGCTTATGCCCTCCTGCCTCCAGAATCACTCCCTTTTGTTTGACCTTTTGGAGCATCTCCGGGTCCAGGCGAGACTCCGGAGCCTGGTCGGTCAAGATCACCTCTGCTCCCATGGATGCCAAGGCCAAGCTGCTCCAGAGCCCAGAGACCCCTGCACCCACAACCACCACACGCCCAGCCGAAAGCACCGGCTGCCCCTCTAGGCCCTGTTTTTTTACTGTTGACACTTTTCGCGCCTCCATCTCCCCTATCCCACTCAGCGTAGCTTCAGGGTGCTCATTGCAAGCAGGGCCAAAATGATGGATATTATCCAAAAGCGCACGATCACCTTGGGCTCAGGCCATCCCTTGAGTTCAAAATGGTGATGTATAGGTGCCATCCGGAAGATCCTTTGCCCCCCCGTGAGCTTGAAGTAGGCCACCTGAAAAATCACAGAGAGGGCCTCGAAGACAAAGAGCCCTCCTACCAAGATCAAGATCAGCTCCTGTTTGGTGATCAGGGCAACGGTTCCCAAGACGGCCCCCAAAGAGAGCGAGCCCACATCCCCCATAAAGACCTCAGCAGGATATGCATTGAACCACAAAAACCCCAAACCGGCCCCTGCCACTGCGCCACAGACCACTGCCAGCTCACCAGCGCCGGCCACATAGGGTATCTGGAGGTAAGAGGCGATCTTCGCGTGCCCTGCCAGATAGGCAAAGACCAGATAGCAGCTAAAGGCTATGATAATAGGCCCAATGGCAAGGCCGTCCAGTCCGTCGGTCAGATTCACCGCATTGGAGGCTCCCACAATGATAAACATGGCAGCAGGCACATAGGCCCAACCAAGATCAGGAGCCACTGTCTTGAAAAAAGGCATGTGCACTTTGGTGTCAAACTCCGGATATAGATAAAGGACCAAGGCCACAACGGCTGAAGCCAATATCTGCAAAGCGAACTTAACCTTTGCTCCCATGCCCTTACTGTTCTTCCTGCGAACCTTCAGGTAGTCATCCACAAACCCTATTGCCCCAAAGGAGATGGCCACGAACAATACCATCCAGACATAGAGATTGGATGGCGAGGCCCAAAGAAGAGTAGAGAGCATCACGGCAGGGACGATAAGGCAGCCGCCCATGGTGGGCGTGCCCTCTTTGGTCTTGTGATTCGGGGGGCCGTCCTCCCTTATGAACTGCCCCACTTGCAGCGCCTTCAGCTGGGAAATCACCCACCCCCCAAATGCGAAACATATGAGCAAGGCAGTAAGGGTGGCAAGAATCGTCCTGAATGTAATGTATCTGAATACATTCAACACAGAAAAATATTCGTGAAATGCATATATAAGTTTGTACAGCATCTCCTCTTACTGCCCTGCCCTTTGTTTGAGAAGGTTTACAACCCTGTCAAGCCCAATCAAACGAGACGCCTTGAGAAAAATCAGGTCACCCTCGGACATTTGCTCCATCAAACGGGTGACAATTTCATGATGGTCCGAGAGGATCACGATTTGCTCCCCGTCCATTCCCTCCTCCACGGCCCCTTCCCTCATGTAGGATGCAAATTCACCTGTAAAGATGGCTAACCTCGGCCCAAGCTGCCCCACCCAGCTCCCAGCCTCCCGGTGGGCCTGATAGGCATAGGGGCCAAGCTCCAACATGTCGCCCAGCACCACTATAGTCTTTTCAGCCTTGAACCCGAGGCGGCTGAGATTGTCCAGAGCCGTCTTAAGGGAGAGAGGGCTTGAGTTGTAAGTGTCGTCTACCAAGGTCGCACCATTACTAAGGGAGCTTACCTGGAAACGGCCCTTAAGCCCCCGAAACCCAGAAAGGCCCTCTGAAATTGTTGCAAGCTCTTCTCCCAACACCAAACAGAGGGCAGATGCAGCCAAGGCGTTCAGCACATTTTGTATGCCGGGGACCTTGAGACGGACATTCACTTTGCTCCCTTCAACACAAAGGTTGAAGGCCATGCCTGCAACGCCACGGTCCTCAACGGCCTCAGCCCTCACCCAATTTCCCTTGCCCAGGCCAAAGGTAAGCTTGTGCCTCCGTATGGAGGATGCTTTATCCATCAGGAAGGCATCATCCCCGTTTAATACTATAGCGGCCCCTTCTCGCATATTATAGGCCATCTCCAATTTGGCTCGGGCCACCCCTTCCAAGCTACCTACCCCTTCCAGGTGAACTTTACCCACATTGGTGATAACCCCCACATCTGGATCAGAGATCTCTGTGAGGCGGGCAATCTCTCCGGGCCGATTCATGCCCATCTCGATCACGGCCCGGCTGTGACGATCCTCCAGGCCGAGAACCGTCAGGGGCAGCCCGATAAGATTATTCAGATTGCCTTGCGTCTTGAGGGTGCCGTGCCTCAAGGCGAACACAGAGGCGGCAAACTCTTTCGTAGTTGTCTTACCCGCACTGCCTGTAATTGCTGCTAATTTCAGATCCTTGAATTCCTTTCGCCACCATCTGGCAAGCCGGCCAAGTGCCCTGAGTGTGTCTCTTACGCCGATGAGAAATGTGCCTTCGGATACAGGGGCCTTTTCCAAATATTCCTTCTCAACCACG
>JAMOVZ010000241.1 GCA_027061865.1 Desulfobacterales bacterium | reverse complement strand
AAGAAAATTGTTCTGGAGAGGTTTTCTGGTCAACCATTGTAACGAAAAAACAAAAGGGAGATAAATATGGAAGTGAAAAATTTTAAAGACTGCGAGGAAGTAAAGATAGAAAAATTTCCTTTCAAAGGAGAAATGAGGGATGTTATAGGAACCACGGTGAGATGGCTTTCCAAATACGGAGATGATGGACATGGTTACCCAGAATACGGATTGAGGTATTTTACTATCCAGCCCGGAGGCGAGATTCCAATCCACAATCACTTTTACCACCAAACCATGTATATTCTGGCAGGACGGTTTGAGTGCTGGCAATTTGATCCAGATACCGAGGAAGTGGTTGATACCAAGACCGTGGGCCCTGGAGATTTTGTCTATGTCCCAAGCATGGAACCTCATGGAATGAAAAATATCTCCAAAGAGCCAGCCTCCTTTCTTTGCTGTATTGCTAATATTTATGAAGAGCAATAAAGTGGGTAAAAGTAAACTTCAACGTTTTTGAATCATGCGATACCAAAGGGTCAGTATTTTCATACCGTGCCTGGTGGATCAATTCATGCCCGAGGTGGGCGTTGCCACTGCGAGGATACTCTCCGACCTGGGAATTGGCCTTGATTACCCACAAGGGCAGACTTGCTGCGGACAGCCCCTTTACAAGAGCGGGTACAAGAGCAAGACAATAGAACTGGCAAAGCGATTCATCTCATTGTTTGAGGATGCCGATGCCGTAGTGTGCCCTTCCGGGTCGTGTGCGGCCATGGTGAGAAAAGAATATCCATCAGTCCTGAAACAGGATCCTGTTTGGCACAGCCGTGCCCTGGAACTGGGCTCTCGGGTCTATGAACTGAGCCAGTTCCTCGTAAATGTAATGGGTATAATAGACCTGGGGGCTGAATGGCAGGGCAAGGCAGTGTACCACGACTCGTGCCAAGCCCTAAGAGAATTGAACATCAAAGAGGAGCCGAGGGTCCTCCTTTCCAGGGTAAAGGGGCTGACTTTGGTGCCCATGGAGCGGCAGGATCTTTGCTGCGGTTTTGGGGGTACATTTGCGCTGAAATTTCCGGAAATATCAGAGGCCATGGTGAGGGAAAAGATGGATTATGTAATGGCCGCCGGTGCAGATTGGGTAATTGGAATGGAACCCGGTTGTCTCATGAATATGGGGGGATATAGCGCCAAACAAGGCCTAGGCGTTAAGGTGGCACACTTGGCCGAAGTCCTCTCTAGCAAATAAGAATTGTCGATCAATGCATGTCCAAGCCCACAGATTCAAAGAGCTGGCCAAAAAGGCCATAAAGGATTCAAGGCTTCAACAAAACCTCAGGCAGATAGGTGAGACCTTCAGGGCCAGAAGGGAGCAGGCCTTCTCCGAGGTAAAAGACCCCGAAGCCCTAAAGGAGCGGGCAAGAAAGCTGAAAGAGCGGGCAATCGCCCGACTACCCTTACTCCTGGAGGAGCTCGAGACAAAGGTGAAAAGGGCCGGCGGCCATGTCCACTGGGCAAGGGATGCCAGGGAGGCCAATGCCTTGATCATTGCCATTGCTGAGGAAGCCCAGGTCCGCTCTGTGGTGAAAGGCAAGTCCATGGTGACTGAGGAGATAGGCCTCAACACTGCCCTTCAAAAACACGGAATAGAGGTCTGGGAGACAGACCTTGGCGAATTCATAATCCAACTTGCAGGAGAGCCCCCTTCCCATATTATTGGCCCAGCGCTCCACAAGAACAAGGAAGAGATAGCCCGCCTTTTTTCCGAAAAGCTGGGAATCCCATACACTGATGACCCTCGAGAGCTCACCATGGCTGCAAGAAGGGCCCTTCGGGAGCGCTTCTTGAAGGCGGGCATGGGTATTACCGGCGCAAACATGGCCGTGGCCCAAACGGGCTCTGTCGTTGTAGTGGAAAATGAAGGAAACATCAGGTTCTGCTCTACCATTCCACGCATCCATGTTTCTGTCATGGGGATCGAAAAGGTGGTGGAGAGCTTAGATGACATGGCTATACTGCTCGATGTCCTCCCAAGGAGTGCAAGCGGCCAAAGGCTTTCTGTTTATACATCAATCCTCACCGGCCCCCGTCGCTCAAACGAACTGGATGGGCCAGAAGAGTTTCACCTCATCCTGCTTGATAACAAAAGGACAGAGATCATAAGAGACCCAGAGCTGCGGCAAATTCTCTACTGTGTAAGATGCGGAGCCTGTCTAAACGTATGCCCTGTTTATCTCAAGGCGGGGGGGCACAGTTACGGCTGGGTATACTCAGGGCCTATGGGATCAGTACTTTCAGCCCTACTGCTCCCGGATCGCCTGGGCCGGGAACTCCCCTTTGCCAGCACCCTTTGCGGGGCCTGCAGAGATGTATGTCCCGTAAAAATAGACCTTCCCCGCCTATTGATGATCCTGAGGCAAAGGC
>JAMOVZ010000240.1 GCA_027061865.1 Desulfobacterales bacterium | reverse complement strand
GCCCAGCCTCTCCAAGATGCTGCCCAGCCTTTCGCCATCTATGGAATTTGCCTGATAAAAATCCACAATGTCGCTTACCACCTCAACCACCTTTTCAGGAGGGACAACCCCTCCCAGCTCTTCTGCCAGTCTGGGGTGTCTCCCCAATTTCCCCCCCACCAAGACTCGATAGCCCTCCTTCTCTTTTTTAAGGGTGCCGGAAGGGCAGACCGAGATACAATCCCCGCAATAAAGACATTTTCTATCAGATATAATTGGCCTGCCTCCCACCAGTGTGATTGCACCCTCCCTGCAGACCTCCACGCAGGCGTTGCATTCGGAACAAGGCTCATCGGTTATCCTCGGCACGCTTGCCCCAATCAAGCCAACATCCACGATCTGGGGGCGTGAGCACGCATTTGGACAATCCGCGATGACCACACGAAACTCATGATGCAACTTGAGGGGGCCGTCTACCTTTTCTTCAAGGAAATCTTTGAGCTCCTTTTTACTTAGAGCCTCTTCAAGTTCCACGCAAAGTTCATCCGCCTTAACGGCCCGGTTTGGACAACCACTGGGGCCGAAGCAGGTCTCCACCTGGTAACCTTTTACTTCCTCTTCCATTCTGTTGAGAAATCGCCTTTTGCTCGCCCGGACATGCTCAATGGTTACCACATTCGCACCATGCCTTGAGGCCTCTTCCTCCACCTTTGCCTTTACCCTCTTTCGCACGAAAAATGGTACCTTGTTGAGCGCTTCTTTCGCCTTTTTGCTCCACTCCATATTTACACCTTGTATTGTGCAGCAGTGCCTCTGACGTTCGCCCTTTTTGCCTGTTTCTGTTTACACACTAACATGAAACCTACCAACCGGCATTTGACCTAAGTCAACTATTCTACATTTTATCAATCAATCTCACTTGTTTCTGGCCCAGCCCTACGATCCTTCGGTGATACAAAGGTGTCTCGAATCTCACCATTCCAAGGCTCCCAGCAGTTACACCAAAAGGGCACAAGGGCAATGGTAATATATTGTTATAATTGAAATTTGGAGAAATCTTTTCAAATAAGGCCTTCTTGGCACATTTATTGATATTCAAAATATGATGAATCCTGAAAAAAGGTGAGCATAGTATGGCGAAAGAAAAGTGTCCGGTTTGCGGGTCTCAAAAATTTTACGTAAAAGATCCAGAGGATGAATATGAAATCTATGAGTTTGAGTTAAACGAGGGGATGGTGGTCTTTGCTGAGCGGTACGAGGATTGCCCTCCTCTAAGTGGCGATGGCCATATCTATTGCAACCGTTGCATCTGGCACGGAAAGATGAATGAGCTAAAATAAAAACAAAAAAGGAGGATGTTAAATGGGCAAGGCATTGATAGCGTATGTCAGCAGGACTGGAAACACCAAGAAGATGGCGGAATACATTGCCGAAGGAGTAAGGCTCACCGGAAATGAAGTAGAGCTGAAATCAGCTCCCACCATCAAGTCAGAGAAAGACCTTTTAGGCTATGACGCCTACATCTTTGGTTCCCCTACCTATCATAGAGACATGACCTCAAGCATGAAGACCTTTCTTTTTCTTGCAGAACAGGCAAACCTTGAGGGGAAGCCGGGAGGTGCCTTCGGATCATATACCCACAGTGGAGAATCAGCCCCCATGATATTTGACACCATGAAGTTTGTCTTCAAGATGGACATGGTGGACTTGGGGCCCTTGAGCCTTAAAGAGGCCGTAATCGGTACTGACGAAGGCCTCAGGGCATGCCAGCAGTACGGCAAGGCCGTGGCAGAAAAGATCTCTCGCTAGAGGCTTATCATTGAGAAGGGGTGCCGATGCTGAGGAGGCCGCCATTCCTTAGCTCCATTGTTGGGGTGGGTGGTGGCCTCCTTTTTTATCTTCTGGTGGGAAATGGGTGGTTTGCCATGGAGAAAAAGCAGAGGAGCGCATCTGAGGCCTTTGAGAGGGCAACCTTTGCTGGCGGGTGTTTTTGGTGCCTGGAGGCAGACTTTGAAAAGATCCCAGGCGTGATAGAGGCCATATCCGGCTATACAGGAGGCCACACCGAAAATCCTTCATACGAAGAGGTTTGCTCGGGCAGCACCGGGCACCTTGAGGCGGTCCAAGTCCTCTATGACCCTCAAAAGATCTCCTACCAGGAGCTCTTAGAGGTCTTTTGGTCCCACATCGATCCAACCGACCCCAATGGGCAGTTCGTTGACCGGGGCCCTCAATACCGCACCGCCGTCTTTTACCACAACGAGGAACAAAAAAGGCGGGCTGAGCAAAGCAAAAAGGAATTAGAAGGCAAAGGGATCTTCAAAAAACCCATCGTTACTGAGATAAGAAGGCTGGAGCGTTTTTACGAGGCAGAAGATTATCACCAAGGCTTTTATAAGAAAAACCCCATGCGTTATTATTCGTATAGGTCAAGCTCTGGAAGGGATCAATTCTTGCGAACCATCCAAGAGGCATCAACAGGGAGAGCCGAGATGGGGAAATACTCAAAGCCAGATCCCGAAACTCTCCGCAAGAAGCTCACCCCGCTTCAGTTCCACGTCACCCAAGAGGGCGGCACTGAACCCCCTTTCAAAAACGAATACTGGGACAACAAGGCCGAAGGCATCTATGTGGATGTGGTCTCAGGCGAGCCGCTTTTCTGCTCCCTTGACAAATTCGATTCTGGAACAGGCTGGCCTAGCTTTGCAAAGCCGTTGGAGCCTGACAACATCGTTGAAAGTGAAGACAGGAGCCTGCCTTTGGTGAGAACCGAGGTAAGGAGCCGGCATGGAGATTCTCACCTGGGCCATGTGTTCCCGGATGGCCCCCCTCCCACAGGACTCAGGTATTGCATCAATTCAGCAGCCCTACGCTTTATCCCAAAGGATGACCTGGAAAAAGAGGGCTACGGCAAATACCTGAAGCTTTTCGAGAACCGCCCGGATCGGTGAATAAAAATTCCATCAGGCCACAAAAAAGGCCCTCAGCTTTTTGCCAGGGCCTCTTGCTCAATATAAAAAATAAAATGGTGGAGGCGGCGGGAATCGAACCCGCGTCCGGAAGCATTCCACTTAGGCGTCTACATACATAGCCCGATAAATCTTGTTCGCCCTTTGGGGCCTATCGGGCAAGGCAGCCAAAGGGCTAACCTGTGAAGCCTTTCGCCGCACCGACTCACAGGTGCGTCGGATTGGCTAGCCTGCTAACCGACGCCCCTTTTGGTCCCGCAGGCAAGGACCAAAGGGACGCTGGCCGTCAATTATGCGGCCAGGGCGTAAGCATAGTCGTCTGCGTCTATGTTTAACCCACCTGTTTTACGAGCAGGCGGAACCTCGGTATGCAGCCTAAGCTTCACTACCCCCGTCGAAGCCAGTTCGCCCCCAAATTCTCAATGAACACATATTAAATATAATCCATAATACCCCATAAGTCAATCAATCCAGTTTATTTAATATGGCCCGCACTAACTCCATTTCCCGGAAAAAGATCCACGCATCTCTTAGGCAGGATGACCGGAGAGGTCAAGGGTAAAAGGGCTTGATTTTGAAGCATATTTGGGTTAGAAGACTTTTTCGCGCTTTTTGAGGAGTACTTAAGTTCGGTGAATATATCTTTTTGGGAGGTTATCAATGAAACAGGGCAGGATTGCAGTTCCCTCAGTTGCACCCGGAGGGCTTGATTCTGAAAGATCCGATCATTTCGGCCACTGTGAGGTCTTTACCATAGTGGATGTCAAAGATGGAAATATTGAGAGTGTAACGACCCTTCCCAACCCTCCTCACATGCAAGGAGGGTGTATGCTTACAGTCAACACCTTGGCCCAAAAAGGGGTGGAGGCCGTGATCGTGGGCGGCATTGGGAGGGGGCCGTTAGCGGGTTTGCGACAGAGCCAAATCCAAATCTATTTTGGTGGAAATGCGCCTCGGGTTAGAGATGCGGTGGAAACGTTGCTTCAAGGCAAGTTGCCTCTCTTGAGCGATGATCAGGTCTGCGCTGGTGATCACCATCATTGATACGTGGGCAAGGAGGTTGAATCATGAGTAGTGGGGCTCAAGAAGATATCCGTGGCATGATGGCTGAGGCGGGCTATTCTGAGAAGGCCATTGACTATGTGCTCAAGGGTGAACAGCTTGGGACACTTGCAGATCCAGATCAAGTGACTACACTTAAAGGGCCTTGCGGCGACACTATGAAAATCTCGCTTAAATTAAATGGGAACAAGATCCAGGATGCCAAGATAGAGGTGCTCGGCTGTCCTGGCGCTATGGCCTCTGCATGCGCAGTGGTAGAGCTTGCCAAAGGAAAAAGGCTGGAGGAGGCCGAGGCCATAGATTTAGAAGCCCTTTACAAACAAGTGGAAAAGTTGCCTGATCAAAAACTTCACTGTGCTAAACTGGCATTAATGACTCTTAAGAAGGCAATTCGCGAGCATAAGGAAAAGGCCGCTGAAGGCCCACGAAAAATCCCAAAACACTAACTAATAGGGTAGGTTTATGCCGATTTTTGAATTCGAATGCAAGGATTGTGGAACAATAACCGAGTTGTTGGTGAAGGCCCAGGAAGCAGACCTTGTTACTTGCTCGGAATGTGGGGGTAGGAATCTGAAAAAATTGATCTCCGCACACGCCACATTGCGCAATGATGGAGGTATTCCTTCCAGCCCCGCAGACAGGTGCTGTGCTTCCACCGGGCCGAGGCCAAGTTGCACAGGGCCAGGGAGCTGCTGCGGCAAGCATTAACATTGCTTACAGCTAGCTATATCTATGCTTTTTGGCTTGCTCCATCTCGCGCCTGAGCTGCTTTTCCTTGAGCGCCCGGCGCTTGTCATACTTGCGCTTGCCCTTTGCGACGGCCAGCTCCACCTTTGCCCATCCCTTAGGGGAAAAATAAACCTTGGTGGGAATTAGGGTATAGCCCTTTTCCTCTGTTTTTCCAATCAAGCGTTTTATCTCTCGCTTGTTCAGGAGCAGTTTCCGCACCCTCACAGGATCCAGCCTTTCGTGGCCCGAATGGGAGTAAGGGCTTATGTGCATGTTGTAGAGGTACACCTCCCCCTTCTTTATCTTGGCGTAGCTGTCCACGAGGCTGGCCCGTCCCTCCCTCAAGGACTTGACCTCGGGGCCCAGCAGCACAATGCCAGCCTCCAGGGTATCTTCAATGTGATAATCGTGGGCGGCCTTTCGGTTTTGGCAGACCACTCTTTGTGCCATCTTTCACCCCATTGGAACCTGAGTTGTATTCAGGAAGGATTCATTTATGCCCAGCTTTTCAATAATAGGATTCATTCTCTCCAAGAGATATTCCCGCACCTGCCTTGCCGTGGGAAGCTTCATCACTTCATGGAGGTCTTTTCTGGCCTCTTCAATAGAAATAGAACGAATAAGCTCTTTAATGACTGGAATAGTGCGCGCATTTATACTCAGCTCTGTAATACCCAATCCCAGAAGCAGCCCGGTGCAGAGAGGGTCCGATGCCATCTCCCCACAAAGCGAGACCCGTCCCCCGCATTGATCTCCTGCCTCGACCACTGTTCGGATCATCCTGAGGATAGCGGGATGAAAAGGCTGGTACATGTAGGCCACATGCTCGTTTACCCTGTCAATGGCCAATGCATACTGGATCAAATCATTTGTTCCAATACTGAAAAAGTCCACATGCTCTGCCAACACCTCCGCCATGGTGACCGCAGAGGGCACCTCTATCATGATCCCCACCTCCAGATATGGATCATACCCAAGGCCCTCTTCGTCAAGCTCTCCCATTATGCTCTTGAGAAATGCCTTGGCGTCCATAAGCTCCTGGACCCCCGAGATCATGGGGAAAATTATCCGCACCTTCCCAAAGGCGCTTGCCCTCAAGATGGCCCTCAGCTGGGTGCGGAACATGTCCCGTTCCTTCAGACACAGCCTTATGCCTCTTAAACCCAATGCCGGGTTCGCCTCATTGAGAGAGCCCGGCACAGAGGTGAGCTTTTCGCCTCCAAGATCCAAGGTGCGTATGGCCACGGGATCTGGAGCCACTTGTTCAACGGCCTCCTTGTAGTCCAGAAACAGCTCCTCTTCTGAGGGCAGCCCCCTGGATTTCAGGTACAGGAACTCAGTCCTGTAAAGCCCGATGCCCTCCCCTCCATATTCCTTTACTGTGCCTACCTCCTCCAGGAATTCAATGTTTGCCCTCACTGTTATTCGGTAGCCGTCTTTGGTGATGGCAGGTGCCTGGGAGCTTTTGGCGATCAGGCTTTCCTTTTCTTGATACAAAACCTGCCTTTCTTGGAACCGTATTATATCGCTGTCATCGGGATTGATTACTACCTCTCCCGCAGTGCCGTCCACAATGAGGAGGTCTCCATCCTCCACAAACTGAGTGGCGGTCTCAAGGCCCACCACCGCAGGGATCTTTAAGGCTTGGGCCATAATGGCAGTGTGAGATGTGCGGCCACCCATATCGGTGATAAAACCCATCACCTTAGTAACATCCATCTCAGAGGTATCGGCAGGGGAGAGCTTGTGGGCGACCACGATCACCCGCTGAGTGATGTCTCCAAGGGGAGGGGCTTCCTGGCCCGCCAAGTTCCTCATAATACGGTCTGCCACATCTTCCACGTCATCTATCCGGCCCCGGATGTAAGGGTCGTCTATCTCCTCGAACAGCCGCCTTATTTCCCGCAAAGATTTTTTGAGTGCCCATTCAGCATTGATCTGTTCTTTGCGGATCTTTTCCACTGTGCCCTCCCGGAGCATGGAATCTTGGAGGATCATCAAATGGGTGTCTATAATGAATCCATGGGACTTGATGGGCTCCGGCATGCTATCTTTTAATTTTTTCAGTTGCTCTCCAGTGGTGTGGAGGGCATCCATGAATCTTTCCACTTCCATTTCCACATGTTTTTCATCCAGGAGGTACTGGTAGACAATCTTGAGCTGAGAGGTCTCCACCACATGGGCTTTGCCAATTACCACGCCGGAGGAAACCGGTATGCCTTTTAATATCCTGGGGGCTGATCCCTCACCTGATTTCATTTTTCTTCTCCAAATCTATACTCAAAAAGCCTCTCTAGCTCTTCCATCAATTCATGGGCCTCGGGCCCCTCTGCCCTGATCTCAACCTCGGTTCCCTTTGGGCAGCAAAGAGTCAAAAGGGAAAGGATTGAACCGCCATCCACTTCCTGGTCATCTTTCCTCAGATAAAGTTTGGCCTCATACTTTTTGGCCAGATCCACTATCTTTGCAGCAGCCCTTGCATGCAGCCCAAGATTGTTTGATATACGAAGGGTCTTTGTATAGACGCTGTCCACTGCTATCCTTTCTCTCCAGCCCTCTTAACCTCTAAACAAAGCTTATAGACCTGTCTGTAGGGCAGCCCCTTTTGCCTGGAAACGAGCTCCGCCACCTCCTTTACACCTTTTCCTTCACTCACCAAGAGCCTGTGCATCTCCCCGGTGAGCTCTGGGCCCATCTCAGGAGCAGGTGCCTCCTTAAGGCCACCAACAACTATTGTGACCTCACCTTTTATTCCCTTATCACCCAGTTCCCTCAACAGATCCTCTGGCGTGCCCCTTTTGATCTCCTCATACAACTTTGTCATCTCTCTGAGCACCACCAGAGATCGTGTAGCCATCACCTCCGCCATGTCTTGAAGTGTCTGGGATAATCTGTGCGGCGCTTCAAATATGACCAATGGCAGAGGCTCTTTCGCCCACCGCTCAAGCTCTCTTTTTCGTGCGCCCCTTTTTGAAGGGAGAAACCCCAGAAAAACAAACCCGCCCGAAGGGAGGCCAGATACCGAAAGCGCTGCAGCGACTGCACTCGGCCCTGGTATGGGCACCACCTTTAAGCCCATCTCCAGTGCCTGGGAGACAAGCATGCCGCCTGGGTCCGAAACACCAGGGGTCCCAGCATCTGAAACCAGGGCCACAACTTCCCCCGAACTCAAGGCATGTAATAGCTGGGGAGCCCTCTTCCTCCAGTTGTGCTGGTTGAACCTAACCACACGGGTCTCAATTCCGTAATGACGGCAAAGGCCACGGGTGCGTTCTACATTTTCTGCAGCAATTATGTTGGCTTCTTTGAGGATTCGAAGGGCCCTTAGGGTAATATCCTCCAGGTTCCCAATCGGAGTTGCAACCACATAGAGCACCCCACAATCACCTTTAGCGCTCATCGCCCGAGGCCCTCCAAACCTAGGAAGGCTACAATGCCAGCTCAAAGGCGTCCTTTATCACTTCAAGGCGCGCACGTCCGCCTTCTAGGCCCACTGCCACCACATCAAATCTGGCCTTTTGCCCCAAAAACCCTTCCTTTTTCATATAGTAAAGGGCCACTTTTGACAACTGACGCCTCTTTCTAGGGCCCACGGCCTCCTTCGCCCCGGCCAGGCCCTTTCCCCTCCTGGTCTTTATCTCAATAAACACCAAGGTGTCGCCGTCTCTGGCTATGAGGTCCACCTCGCCTAAAGGACACCGGTAATTCCGGGCCACCATCTCATAGCCCATCTCTGTTACAGCCTCTTTGGCTATATCTTCACCCCGCTTGCCAAGCTGCTGCCTCCTAAAGGTCACTTCCCTCCTACTCCTTTGAAACTATGCCTGTGTATGGGGCAGGGCCCGTAAAGGTGCAGGGCCTGGAGGTGTTGCCGGGTGCCGTAGCCTTTGTTTTTGTCAAAGTGGTAGCAGGGATACATCTCATGAAAGGCCTTCATTATCCGGTCCCGGTAAACCTTGGCCACCACAGAGGCGGCGGATATGGATTTGCTCTTTTGGTCTCCTTTTTTTAGGCAGCGCTGGGGGATATTTAAGGGAACGGAATGAAGGCCGTCCACAAGCAGATAATCAGGAGGCGGCTCCAATGTCTTAACAGCTCGCCTCATGGCCTCAAGGCTGGCAGCCAGGATATTGCCTCGGTCAATCTCTTCACGTGAAACCACTCCAACACTGAAGGCCTCAGCATGCCTTATTATCCAGCCAAAGACCTCTTCCCTCGCCCTGGGGCTCATCTGTTTCGAGTCCTTGATCTTTTCAGCCCATTTCGGATCCAGCCTGCCAGGCAGGATTACTGCTGCTGCCACCACAGGGCCTGCAAGCGGCCCGCGGCCCACTTCATCAACACCAGCTATTTTCTGGAACCCATCCCTAAGGGCCAGAGACTCGTAGTAAAACGGATTGCCAAGCGCTGGATTGCTCAGACCAGGGAAAAGGGCCAAGTTTTCGGACGAGTTGCTCAAGTCCTCTTTTCTTTAATCTTGGCAGCCTTGCCTCTCAGGCCGCGCAGATAATAAAGACGAGAACGCCTCACCCTTCCCCTGCTCACTACCTCGATCTTTTCAATGGTAGGAGAGTGGAGTGGAAACACCCTCTCGACCCCGATGCCATAGCTTACCTTCCTCACCGTGAAGGTGGCCCCGGTAGTGCCCTTGCGCTTGCGCAAGACCACGCCTTGAAAGACCTGAATCCTCTCTT
>JAMOVZ010000239.1 GCA_027061865.1 Desulfobacterales bacterium | reverse complement strand
TGGAGTAACCCTAGCCGTTCTGCCAGGGTCACATAAGGACGCAAGGTGGCCATTAGCTCTGCACTGATACTGGGCACATTTACCGCGTTTATTACAGTACCATGGAGCAGGTAGGCCACCACTTGCTCTGCTATCATCTTGGCCACATTTTCTTGGGCCTCTTTGGTGGATGCCCCAAGGTGAGGAGTACAGATGAAATTCGGCAGCTCCATGAGCTTTACCTTGCCAGGGGGCTCCTTCTCAAACACATCAAGGGCAGCGCCTGCCAGTTTTCCTGATTTGAGGGCCTCATAAAGGTCATCCTCATTTACAATACCACCTCTTGCGCAATTGATCAGCATCGCGCCTTCCTTCATCCTGGAGAAGGTTTCCTGGTTAAACATGTTCGCGGTTTCATCGGTCTTGGGGGTGTGAATGGTCACAAAGTCTGAACGGGCCAGCAACTCGTCAAAAGAGACCGGCTCGAAGTCCAGCTTTTCAATTGTTTCAGGTTTTATGTATGGGTCATAGACGATCACCTTCATCTTGAGCCCCCTGGCCCTGTCACCTACAATGCGGCCTATATGCCCTGCCCCCACTAATCCCAGGGTCTTGTTGTAAACCTCTCTACCCTGCAGCTTCTTTTTCTCCCACTTGCCATCTTTGAGAGAAGCAGTGGCCTGGGGGATGTTCCGGGCAAGGGCAAGCAAGAGAGCTATGGCATGCTCGGCCGTGGTGATGGTGTTTCCCTCAGGGGCATTCATCACCACAATACCCCTGGCACTGGCTGCTGGAATATCCACGTTATCCAGGCCGATGCCAGCCCGCCCTATGACACGCAACTTACGGGCAGCCTCTATAATGTCAGCGGTAACCTTTGTGGCACTCCTGATTACAAGGGCGTCATATTGTCCTATTACTCCGCGCAGCTCCTCCGGGGTGAGTCCTGTGTCAACATCCACTTCAATCCCTGGGGTCTCTTCAAAAATCTTGATTCCCACCTCTGCCAAATTGTCACTTACAAGTACCCTCATGTTGAGCCCCCCTGTATGAAAAACTAATTGATATTGTTACCAAAGATTTCTCTGTGCTTCATCTTAAACAGCTCTTAGGCTTTTGTAAAGCAAAACCAAAAAGGGGGCCATGGAAGCGGGATTAATTCAGACAGCAACACTCACGGGAGTGGGATTGAGAGCCTTTTGGAGGTCAGAGGGACGGAGCTTTGCCATTAGCCCCCGTTTGCCGGCATTTATATAAATCCATGGCAGCTCCAAGATGGTCTTCTCCATGTATATGGGCAACCGTTTCCGGGTTCCAAACGGGGAGATTCCCCCCACGGTATAACCTGTATGTCTCTGGGCCTCATCCGGGGCGCAAGGTTTTATTGCCTTCACCTTGAGGGTGCGGGCCAGTGCCTTTAGAGACACCTGCCTGTCGCCGTGCATAAGCACAAGAAAGGTCTTTCCTTGATCAGTTTTCATTACCAAGGTCTTGATGACGTGGTGCTCATCGACCCGCAGCCCTGAGGCCGCAACCTTGGTGCCTCCCCCATCCTGATACTTATAGGTGTGGAGGCTATAGGGGAGGTCCAATCGATCCAGTTCCCTTACGGCAGTCGTTCGCGGTGGTTTTTTCTTCCCCATGGGCACACATCGTTGTCCGGTTATTCCAATATGCGTTCTCGAACCAATGCCTCGATGGCATCTTGAGAATAGCCCAACTCATTGAGCACTTGTCTGGTTGCCGTGGTTGGATTAATCGCTCCCGGGCTTCCAGGTGTACGGAATAGGCGTGGCACTGCGATGGGTTGCCTTACGCCGGCTATTTCAACCATTAGGCCCCTTTCTTTATTGTGGGGATGGAGGTGGACCTCGTCTAGCTCCAGAACCGGGGCTACACACGCATCCGTGCCTTCAAACAACCTCATCCACTCATCCCTTGTCTTGGTCTTGAATATCTCTTGAAACTTTTCCTTCATTTGCGGCCAGGCGTCGCTCTGGTTCTGGGGCGGGAGGGTATCCGGAGCCAGGCCCATTATCTCTAGCAACTGTCCGTAAAAACGCTCCTCAATAGCTCCAATAGCCAAGAACTTGCCATCGGCTGTTTCATAGGTTTCGTAATAGTGGGCCCCCGAGTCCAACATATTGGTCCCTATCTCGGGGCTCATGAGGCCATGGGCCAGCATACTGAAAAAGAATGTTATGAGGCTTGAAGCCCCATCCAGCATTGCCGCATCGATGACCTGTCCTAGCCCGGACCTGTGCCTTTCCAAGAGAGCCAGCAAGATCCCCATGGCGCAAAGCAGCCCCCCTCCTGCAAAGTCCCCTAAGATATTTCCAGGGGCGAGGGGCTTTTCGCCCTTTCTCCGAAACAGGGATAAAGCCCCTGACAACGCAATATAATTGATATCATGGCCTGCCATTTTGGCGTAGGGA
>JAMOVZ010000238.1 GCA_027061865.1 Desulfobacterales bacterium | reverse complement strand
CAGGGCAGCCGAGATTATTGAGCCACCTGCGGTACTTCTTTCCCGAGAGCTTTTCTTCCATCCATTTCTGGTCCAAGATTACAGATATGATTTTGTCTGTGGACTGAACCAAGGCCTTCAGTGTATCTGTTGCGGGTCCCTCCATGCTGATGAGGATGAGCGGCATTTCCAAGGCACTTCCAATCTTCTTTATCAGCGTATCCTCCATCTCTTTGGTGCCGTGGCTTTCCATATTGACCACCACCAGTGAAGAGCCCGTGTTGCGGCACAAATCCACTGCATATCGGATTGTCCGCTCTCCAGGTCCCTTGGAATCGGTTACTAGGAGCACGGAATCTTTCTTGAGCTCTAGGAATCTTCTGGCCTCATCCGGTTCCCCGGCCTCCGCGAAGGTGATGGCGGACATGGTGTTGTCGAAAAAGGTTCGCCATCTCTCCAGATGAGTCGTTTGTTTCTTTTTCTTTTCCATGTCCGTAGCTCCTTTTCCTGTGGTTAGTTCGTCAAGGCTAGTTACAACATCTGTGCCATGAAGTTAATATACTGAAATAAATGAAAAATTTTTTTTATTTTCTTGATATCCGCCGCAGCTGCAATTTGAGAATCGTAATAAATACATCTTGAGCTTTTTGAAATAAAGTCTGTAATTTTGACTAGTTATAAGGCTGTGAGACCTGTTTTGAGGTGATGTTGCACCGCAATGTACGGGTGATGCATATTGCATCATTGCGGTTTTGCCCAATTATGTGAGGTGTGAGGGGAAATTAAATCGATTTAATAAAAAGCCTATATTTCAAGGGGTTAGTATGGCAAAACCTGCCCCGCGATGTTCAGCCTCGTAAAGGCTGTGAGCCTCAGAAACATTAACATTCTATCTATTATTCATATTTTGGTGTTGCAATTCGCATCGATAGTGTAGTCAAAAGGCATCTTTTGGGATGGCTGTTCGCTATATATTGTAATGATTTTAATTAGTTGTCTCTATGGCATAAAAATTGAGATAGGGAGGCTGCAGTCAAATTTATGCATATCTGCAAGACTGGAAACAAGGCCTTAGGGCAAAAATAAATGGAAAGGAGTGAGGAAGATGAGCACCAAGTTGAACGAGTTCGACAAGAACATGATGGCAGCAGCCTTCGCTGAAGCTGGCGAGCACGAGACTGCAAGGCAGATGATGGATTCCGGAGGAGGAGCGGCAGTAAAGAAGCCTAAGAAGAATAAAGGGGCGCTTGCTGTCAAGACCCTGATATTCGGAGCTATTTCTCTCAGTATGTACTATTTTCTTTTCAGTAATGTGGATTGGGTTACCACAGAGTACACCAAGGGCGGCTGGCATACTGTTTACCCTGTTGGAACAGCCCTGGCGTTTTCATTCATACACGGGGCATTCGCCAGTAACTTTCTGTCACTCATAGGCATCGAGCCCAAGGGTGGCCACTAAATTAAAGAGACAAGAGCAAAGGATATTCAGGAGGAGGCAATAAAATGAAACGTCTTGTATTGGCTTTGGTTGTGGTTTTGGCATGCTGCTTTGCAGCAAGTACGGTTTTGGCAGGCGGAGGAGGGCCGCCAAAGAACTTGGTCAAGGGCTTTTTTATCAAGATAAATCCTGACCATACCGCAGTATTTCAAAAGGATGTCACCAAGGAAGAGATGATCCTCAAACTCCCTGAAGATATCAAGCCTGAAGACGTTCCTATGAACCGGAAGGTCTTGGTGACCCTGAAGACCGTCGATCATCAGATCACCAACGAGGTGAAGCGCATATCCATAATGTTCATCAACCTGCCGCCAAGCAAGGTGGTGGCTCTGCTGGTGGTGGGCCTGATCGGAGGTCTGCTGAGCGGATTCATTGGCTCTGGCGGCGCCTTCGTGCTCACGCCCTCCATGATGTCACTCGGGGTGCCCGGCGCAGTGGCAGTGGCAAGCAACATGTGCCACAAGTTTCCAAAGGCCATGGTGGGTGCGTACAAGCGCTGGAAGTATGGCCAGGCAGATGTGAAGCTGGGCCTGGTCATGGCGGCCTCGGCCATCATAGGTGTCCAGATCGGCATCCAGATCCAGAAATACATCCTGGACCACTGGGGAAATGCAGGCTCGAACCTCTACGTGAGTCTTATGTTCGTGATCATTCTTGTGGTGGTTGGTACCTACGTCTTCTATGATGCCTTCAAGCTGCAAAAGGGCGGAAAGGAGGCAGAGACCACCAAGATTGCCCAGGCGCTTCAGAAGATCAATCTTCCGCCCATGATCCACTTCAAGCAGGCCAACATCAGGATCTCTCTCTGGTTCACGCTTCCAGTCGGAGTGGCAACAGGAATGTTGGCAGCTACCATAGCAGTGGGCGGCTTCATCGGCGTGCCAGGCCTCATCTATGTCATCGGCGCCTCCGCAGTGGTCGCCAGTGCTACTGAGCTGGTGATC
>JAMOVZ010000237.1 GCA_027061865.1 Desulfobacterales bacterium | reverse complement strand
AAGAGGAGACGGGAAATCTCTTTCAAAATCTTTGGAGGGAAACAATGGAGATCAGGATCCTTGAATATGCATTGCATCTATCCAGGCCCCCGCCCTTGGTTGTGGAAGGCCTATTTATATCAAGTCATGATCATTTATGCCAACACCTGGAAAAAGAAAGGAGGAAAAAATGAAAAGACTTATCGTATTTTTGACGGCTTTGCTGGCCATTGTTTGGATTCCTCAGGCCGCTTTTAGCGCCATGGGGACCATGAGCCCTAAGAGCAAGGACATTGATATCCAATTCTTTGGTAGTGTAAAGACTTACCCGACATTTCTCTCCGATGTAGACCTCAACGATGATGATACACGCTTTGACAAGATTTCGGATGAAAGCGGAACCATGTCCGACCACAACATCAGAAACGAGGTAAGGATAGGATGGAGCGGCAAGGGACAAAACTGGGATTTCTTGGTAATCTTGGAGACTGACTTTAATTTTAGCCAGGCCAACGCGGATAGAGGCGGCAACGGGGCCAGGTTTGGAGTAGAAAAATTAAATCTCCGCTATGACTTTGGCCCTGCAGCTATCAAGGCGGGTTGGAATTCGCGCTTTCTCGATATAATGACCGGTGGGGTGCTCTACGGTGACGATCATCCATATATAGGTTTTGAAGGAAAGTGCAGTGAGAGATTCTCTTGGGAGGCCTTGTATCTGGTAGTGCAAGACGACACCACTACTGATTCAATAGGCGCAATAGATGCGGACACACTGGACTGGAGGGTTTACACGCTAAAAGGGATCTACAAGCTCTCCAATGGATTCGTCATCAGCCCGTTTTATGCTTACAGCGACAATGACGAAAACCACTCCGCCAACGCAAAGGTGCACTATTTGGGGGCCGAGGCCTATGGAAAACTAGGTATAATTACTCCTCGTCTTGAGTTTGTCTATGCAACCGGTGACACAGACACCTGGACCTCTACAGGCCTTGACTATGATATCAGCGCCTGGGCCGCCTTTGCCTCAGTCGAGGCAGAGCTTTCCAAAAGTTTTATCCCCTATGCCGGCATCACCTACATGACAGGTGATGACGATGCCAATGACAGCGATATCGAGGCATTCAACGGCATTACCAACATTGCAAGGTACACTCCCACCTTTGGGATGGAAAACGCATTTATCCACCGTTCCATTCCGGTGCTGGGCTCGGTGCTATACAGCAATAACTTCGCTATGCTTGGCGGAACCTCCCCAGGCTACGGAGGCGTGGCCAACAGCTCCACTGGTGATAGCCCAGGCCTGATCTCCTTTGGTATCGGGGCCAAAGGCCGTATGGGTAAGCTTTCTTACAAGGCCCAAATATTGTTTATGCAGTTCCAAGAGGAAGGAGCCATTGAGGATTACTACGGGACAAGCATTGACAGCTATGTGGGCACAGAATATGACCTGCAGTTGACCTATAAATTCAACAAGCATTTCAGCCTGGGCAACTGCCTATCGGTCTTTGATCCTGGAGATGCGGTGGAAGATCTGAGAGGGCCAGGTTATGATGACATTGGGTTCATAGACACCATAGAACTGAAGTGGACTTGGTAAAAGGCCTGCAGGAATTTGAGGTGACAAGGGGGGCGGTCCGCAGAAGGCGCCCCCCTGAAATTAGAAATTTGAGGGCTGTTCAAATGCACAAGAAATTATTTACTCAAAAGCTGACAATTTTCATTGCTTTCGTGTTGGTGCTGACCTCCTTTGCAAGGGCGGATGCCCGCCCCTTTTCCAAGCTCACAGATTATCTCCAAAATCGCTTTGGAAATCCACTCACTCTGGCGGGACAAGTGAAAGAGGTATCTGGCGACAAAGTCTTATTTGAAAGGAAAAAATCCCCTCTCTATAACGGACAAAGGCTTCTAGTTTGTTCATATAACAAGGATATTTCCCCTCAACTTGGGCATCATGTGGCCTTTATTCGAGTTGATGCCCTTTTTCAAAAGACCGTGTTAGCCAAGGTGGAAAAGGTTATCCGAAGAGAGGTCAAGCCCAAAGACTGGGTGCTGACTCCTCCGTCTCCATCCATATATGTCTATACCAACCTGAAATCAAAACACTTGGCGGAGCCTTACCGGGAGCTTTTGAAGGCCTTATTGAAACTTGGATTCACAGTCAAAGAGATACCTGGAGATCTCTTAACAGATGTCTTGGGGCCAAGCGATCTATTACTGCGATTGGAATTAGAGGACAATAACCTGGTATGCCGGCTTTTGGATCCACTGAACAATTCCCTCCTCTTTTTGGAAACCCAGGAGTGGAAAGGAGATGCTGAAAAACTATATCCTGTAGGACACCAGATCCGATTCAACCGGAGATCACGTTCCTATTCCAGTCCTGTTAAGGAAAGCAGGAAAAGAGAGGAACCGCTCACATCAGGAACAGGCAGCCAAATGCCACCTGGTGGTCCATATTCTCCTAAATCTGAAAGGCCTCTAGGCGTTGAACTCGCTACTAAAAGAAGTGATTTTCATAGGCTTTCTAAAGAGTTTTTCAGAGTCGTCCGTTCGGACCTGGATGGTGACCAAAGGCCTGAGCTGACATTGCTTGGTAAGAATGGGGTGGCCGTCTATATACAAAAAGATGGCCAATTGGTTCAGCAGTGGAACCACTCCTTTGGCCATGAAGAGCTCTTTCCCCTTCACCTCCATGCCATGGATTTAAACTCCGATGGAAAAGATGAACTCTTGGTGACCCTTGCAAAGCCTGTCCAAGTAATGGACAAGGAAGACAACAAATTAGTCTCCAGGATTTTGACCCTAAGGGATGGAGAGCTCAGGTGTGTGGTAAAGCAATGGCCTTACTATCTTCGCGTCATCCGGGACAGGAAAGGGCGCCTGGTTGCATTGGCCCAGAAGGAAGGAGAATATGAGCAGTACTCAGGGCCTATCCTTGAGATCGTGTGGGCCGCGGACTTTAATACTCCAAAAATAAAAGGGAATTATAAACCGGCCAAGAACATATACTCCATTTATCAATTCAATCTGGTTCCTGGTCATCCCGAGAGAGTTATGATCCTGGAGCCGAACGGAGAATTGCACGGATACTCCGTGGTCACGCAAAAAATTGAGGCGACCGGCGAAAGAAATTACGGAAAGTTTCAGGAAATCGTTTATCCCATCAAGCTTGAACAGGTTGAATTTGTCGGAGGCTTTGATCAAAAAAGGACTTCAAGAGAAGTATATGCACCAAGGCGTTTTGAGCTGAGGCCGGAATTGGATACTCAATGCTTCTTTATATACAAGGGGCGTCCTCCAAGCAGTGGGACAGGAAAAATCTTTAAGCGCCTGCTTGGGCTAAACAGGGGTGAAGATCAGGTGGTAGGAGTGAAATGGAGGGGAGCCAGAATAATTGAGACATGGCATTCCAAGAAGCTTGCCAAGGACATTGTTGACTTCACATTCTTTCATGATCCTTACCGCATAGTAATATTGTATCGGGATAGTGATGGGTATGCGCTTGAATCCTTTTATTAATCATACTTGCAGCCCTACTCTAGGGACTGGGTTTCCTTCCCCTAACCGGATTGCATTCTTATGCTGCTAAAGGAGTATAGCCGCCTTGCCAGTGAAATTTTTGTTAGGAAGCCTATCCCCTTAAGACCTGCAAGACGCCTAATGCGATTATCCATTGAGAGGCGAGGCACATGAAAAACAACCGCTTTTTGAATAAATATTTCTTCACGGCACTCCTATTTACTCTTGCTTTCGGTTTCCTTTTTGAACCCCATGTCTTGGCTCGTTCTTTAAGGATAGGACTGTTGAGAGCTCCCCTTACCCTGAACTACTTTCAAGGAACAGATACTTGGTCAAAGAGAATAATCGGGCTTTTCCACATGCCCTTGTATGTTCGCCATCCAAAGACGGGAGAGATGTTACCCTGGATTGCACAATCTTTGCCCGAAACATCTGCCGATAGAAAAGAAGTCATAGTCCGGCTGAAAAAAAGCTTATGGCATGACGGCAGCCAGGTCACAGCAGACGATATTTGCTTTACCATAGATGTGATAAAAAAATTCAAGGTGCCAGGCTTTGTAGAAAAATGGCAGATGGTAAAAGAAGTGATTCCCGTGGATAAAACTACTGTTCGGTTCATACTCGCTTATCCCAGCGCTGTCTTCTTCAACCGGACCCTTTTTTGCTCTTTTGTACAAAAAAAATCATGGGCTCCCGTAATTCAATCCAAGTTGGAAGGAGGGAGAAGTTCGCAGAGTATCCTAACAGGTATTACACCTAAAAACATCATCAGCAATGGCCCTTTTTATATCGATAAGTATGATGTTCCGTTTTATATCGTTTTAAAACAAAATCATAACTTTTTTGGAAAAGGGAGCAGTATGGCGGGCCTCTCCCTGGGCCCGCATTTAGCGGCTATAGTGTTAAAATTTTATAAAACCACTGAAGAGGCTCTTGTGGCCCTGAAAAAAGGAAAAATCGATTTCCTTTGGTGGGAGGTTCCTGACGACAGACTGCCCGAACTGAAAGAAACAAAGGGGATAAAGCTATTTAAGACTATCCGCAGGGGATATGACTATCTGGCATTTAACCTGAACAAGAGGCCCTTTAACGATAAAGCCTTTAGACAGGCTGTTGCCTATACTGTTGACAGAGAGCAACTGGTCAGTCAGGCCCTTAATGGAAACGGCCTCCCCTCAATAAGTACTGTCCCAGCATGTAACAGGTATTGGCATAATCCAAATGTGTGGACACCGGGAAAAGGGCTTGCTCGCAAGGCAAGGATCAGCAAGGCAAAAGAAATTCTGGAACAGGCGGGCTATTGGTGGAAGAGGGGCAAGCTTATGCTGCCAGACGGCCAGGAGGTAAAAACGGTCTATATGCTTACCACTTGTGCGGGCTGCAAGCCTCACCGGTTCCAGGCCGCTGTAATGATCAAAAGATGGTGTTCAGACATTGGGATTCCGATTGAATTGAAGATGATGAATATAGAAAAGATACTTCGGAATTTGCGAAACGGCACCTTTGATACATATTTATTGGGCTGGAGCCACCTTCCAGAAGACCCTTCATATTTGGAAACCTTTTTTCACTCCAGAGAGGCAAAAAAGGGAGGGAAAAACTATCCTAGGTACAGAAATCCTGTGTTTGACAAGCTATGTGAAAAAGCCGATACCGAAATGGATGTAAAAAAACGCAGAGAAATCATATTTAGGATGCAAGACATTATCGCAAGGGATCTCCCTTACATCACCTTGTACTCCAAGAACAGGGTGGAGGCCACCAGGATGGAGTATTTCCGTGGCTGGGTTGCCCAGCCGGGCGGAATTGGGAACCTGTGGTCGTTCTTGAATCTAAGGCCGATAAATTAACCCTTGCCTGAAGAGCTCCAGGCTTCTTTGAGGCATCCACAAATCTTTCTGCGCCTAATACAAAACCCCAGCGCGGTGCCCGCCTTTCATGACCAGAGGGTAAGATTAATTTGAAATTCTGGACATAATCATCCCCATATCTGCTATACTTGACACTTATAAAAAACAATGAAATCGTGCCCAATGAAGCCGCCTCTAGAAATATCCCTAGTATTTCCGCCGTTTTTCCTGGAATCTCTCTATAATCTCCCCCCCTTGGGATTGATCAATCTAGCCACCTTGTTAAAGCGAACTCCCCACCATGTGGTGATCCACGACTTTGTATTGTCCATCCGGGAAGGGACCTTATCTATGGGGCCTAGCATCTATGAGGACTGTGCAAACAGGATATTGTCCAATTGGCCGGATTTGGTCGGCTTTTCTGCCCAGTGCACCACCTATCCCGGAGTGATCCAGATAGCAAGGATTATAAAGGAACAATCTCCCCAGACTTTGATAGTGGTGGGGGGGCACAATGCCTCGTTTGTTGACCAGGAGACCCTGGCTCACTTCCCATTCATAGACATCATAGTCAGGGGGGAAGGTGAAATAACCTTCCCTGAACTGGTGGAGGCTCTATCAGAGGGAAGAGATCTGGGAAAAGTCCAAGGGATCACATACAGGAAAAATGGAGACATAGTGAGAACTCCTGATCGGCCCCTCATTGCAGATTTGGATCAATTGCCGCTTCCCGATTACACGCTGGCGCCCCCTCTTTCCCGTTATAAAAAGGCCTGCAGCCTTTCCCGGAGCATCGCCATTCTTGAGGTGGGCAGGGGTTGTCCCCACAGGTGTGCATATTGCTCTGAATCTATCCTCTGGCGCCGCAGGACCAGGACATTTTCCCCCAGCAGAATTGTGGACGAGATGGAGTTGTTGCACAAAGACTTTGGGGCGGATTGTTTTGTCCTCGCCTATGACCAGTTTACTGCCAGAAAAAGCTTTGTGGAGGAATTCTGTGGGCTTGTAATCCAGAGGGGGCTCAATCACTTGCCTTGGTACTGCATCTCAAGGCTTGACACAGTGGACGGTTCAATTCTGGCCTTGATGAATGAGGCAGGCTGCGAGTCCATGTGCTATGGAATTGATTCAGGCTCCAAAAGGACGCTGGCCTTTATACACAAAAATATTGACCACGACATCCTTTATGACAGGGTGAGGGAGACGGCCGAAAGGGGCATGGTCCCCACGCTGAGTTTTGTGATTGGTTTTCCTGAAGAGGAAAGGCAGGACATCGATGAGACTCTTACCTTGGCCCTAAGGGCAGGGATCTTGGGAAACAACAACCCCCTGCTCCAGATGCCAACCGTTCTGCCTGGAACAGAGCTTTACCAAAGATACCTCTCCAGCTTGGTGAGGGAGGTTGCCACATATTTTGCCTTAGGTATCGAATTCGACGATGGCAGGCGCCTAGACTCAGACGAGGAGCTGATAGATGCCTTCCCTTCCATATTTTCCAGCTTTTACAACCTTCCGTGTAAGGGTTTGCCGCTTGAAGAACTTGACCTTATTGCGACCTACTTTCCCTTGATCGTTCAACTTTATCCAAGGACCTTTCTCCTTTTGTCCATAGAATACGGGGTGTCCGTTTCAAGACTCTTCGTTAACTTCTTGGAGTTTATCAGGCCCCGGACAGGAGCAATTAGGCTAGAACTGTCTTCCAGGTCCTGTTACGAATTTTTTGGCGATTTTTCCAACCGCCTAATGGAGGCTTACGGGCCTCCAAAAAGAGGCCACATAACTGATCTGCTCCGCTACGAGAACCTGAGCATCGAGGCCGCAAAATGCAGAAGTTGCCCCGGCCAATCCGGCCTTGTGACACCGAGTGGTAATGAGAAAAAACCAAAAATCAATAAAAAAATACTGTTAGGTGAATTTGATTTTGACATTCCAGAGATTATATTGGATCTTAAAAGGGGTGAATTTGACCGGATCTATGAAAAGAATAAGACTTATTTATTGTTCCAACAGTCTCAAAAGACCTTGGAGGTTTCTGAAATAAACGCATTTGCAAGGGATTTACTCTTGCTCTGTGACGGCGATACCACCATAGAGGAGATCTCGGCAAGGCTGAAACCCATACATGGAAGGGAAAAACATAAAGACAGGTTTCTTTCCGATTGTATGGAAGCCCTCGGGGTCTTAAGCCAAGAGGGCATTGTTGAGGGATAACAGGCCCATTCCGGGCCTGTTAAAGGAAGGAGGTGAATTGAATGGTAAGTATCAAGAAGGTAGAAAAAAGGCAATCCTATGCTGCGGGGTGTCACGCTCCGTCGTGCCACGCCCCTGCGTGTCATGGCCCAGCATGCCACGCGCCCACATGCCACGGTCCGGCTTGCCACGGCCCGGCCTGTCATGGCCCGGCATAGGGGGAGGTTATTGACTAATCACACTTAAACTGACCATGGGGTGGGCTTGATAGAGGCCTATCCCATGGCCGTCTCTAGTTAGATAGGCAAGGCATCCCAGAATCCATGAAAGAGTGGCTGCTCTCTATCTTGTGCTGTCCCACCTGTCTTCCTGTGGAAACCAGGCTCCAATGTGAAGGAACAATTCATGTGGAAGACTGCGACATCCTGAAAGGCGGTCTGGCATGCCCTAGATGCGGCACAACCTACCCCATAATCGATGGAACAGCACACCTTGTCACCCCTGCATCCAGCAGAACAGGGAAAAATATTTCCAGATACGAGGCCCCGCACATGATCTCCTCATACCTGTGGGCACAATATGCGGATCTCACCTGTGACAGCGAGGCCAATGATGCTTACGAGATTTGGGCCTCCCTCTTCTCTCAAACCTCTGGATTTGCCTTGGATGCCGGTTGCGCAGTGGGCCGCTTCACCCTGGAACTTTCAAGGAGGGCAGATTACTCTGTGGGGGTGGATGCCTCTCTAGGGTTCATCAAAAAAGCAAGGGAACTTATGAGCAACAAGGCTGTCCGATTTACTCTGCCGGAAGAAGGCATGCTCCGCCGCGCAGTAGAAATCCGGTTACCTGACTACTTTACTGCAGATAATGTGGAATTCGTGGTGGCCGATGTGGAGCGGCTTCCCTTTCCCTCTTCCCGGTTTGGGGCTGTGGGCTCCCTCAATATCGTTGATAAGGTCTCACGCCCCCTTCAGCACCTTCAAGAAATAGACCGGGTTTCAAAGGAGTCGGGGGCACAATTCCTCTTTTCCGATCCCTTTTCCTGGAGTGCGGAGCTCACTAGCCCTGATAACTGGCTTGGCGGAAAAGAGCATGGAAGTTTCCGAGGCAAGGGATATGAAAATATAGTGGATCTATTCAGTGGAAAGATAAGTGGGCTGAAAAAGAGTTGGCGGATCGAGGGAAAAGGCCGTGTATGGTGGAAGATCAGGAATCATGCAAACCACTTTGAGTTGATAAGGAGCCTTTTCTTCAAGGCGGTGAGCGCCGGGTTTGGTTAGTTCCCGAGGCCTGTTAACATTTTTTCCATAAAGGCGAAGGCCCTCTCCAAAAAGGCCATGTTTTCGAGACCTGGGATCAGCTCGCCCAGGATATCAGGGGCTGGCCTTGAGGATCCAACCCTTAAAAGCCTTATGAGCTTAGCAGGAAAGTTTCCAGGCTCCTGGATTTCGCAATTTAGGAGGTTGAGGGCCAGGAGGGAGGCTGCCACATAGTTGGAGCAATAAAAGGGCCTTTCAAAGATATGTGGTATGAGGGCCCAAGAGAGTCCAAAAGGCTCAGGGATCTCCACCTCAGCACCGTAGAGTCTTCTGTTCAGGAGGAGCCATTGATCAGAGATCTCCTGGGCATCCAATGATGTGAGCGTGTCACCCTCTTGATAAAGCCATAACTCAAGCTCTGTAATGATATTCTGCCTAAACAGGATTTTTATCAGCCTATCCATGACTATTGAACCAGCTCCTTTCTTGCCCTCTCGGGCGAAATATTCAAACAGGACCAATACCTCAAAAAAGGTTGCCATGGTTTCCTCCAGGACCGGCACAGGCCTGAAATTCAAGCACCCTCTTTCCGATGAAAGCATATAATGGATGGCATGGCCCACTTCGTGGACAAGGGTTGCCAGATCCTTCCACCCTCCTCCATAATTCATCATTATATAGGGTGGAATGGATGGGACAAGGGCCCTACATATGGCCCCTTGCCTCTTTGTAGGTCTAGGTTCAAGGTCCAGGCACCCTCTGGTGATCAGCACATCCAAGAGGCCTGATAGAATCGGATCCAGCCTGCCGGCAAT
>JAMOVZ010000236.1 GCA_027061865.1 Desulfobacterales bacterium | reverse complement strand
CTCTTAAGGATCTTATCCTTGCCCCATACTATGGTTGTACGCTTCAAAGGCCCCGGGAGATAGGAATTGAACCATTAGGAAGCTTCCAGCTCATGAGCCGCTTATTAGAGGGGATGGGAGCAAAGGCTGTTAACTTTTCAGCTAGTGATTATTGTTGCGGCTCTTACCAGATCCTGGGTAACCCCCGGGCAGCAAGGCAGGCGGTTTCCACTATATTTAATTCTGCCATAAGAGCGGGGGCCGAAGCCTTAGTCTTGAGTTGCCCGCTTTGCGATTTCAACTTGCGCCGCGGAGGCGAGGAATTGGTGGAAAGGGGCGAGATGGAAAGGGTCTTGCCCACCTTTTACTTTACTCAACTTTTGGCCATTTCATTGGGACTTGCCCCAGAGGCCTGCCACTTTGAGTTAAATGGCAAAGCCTCCTTGGATCTTCTCAAGGCCAAGGGATACATCAGCCCTCAGATGGGCGGAAAAGAGTAGGAGAAAGCAAGGATGACGGAAAAGACTCAGTCTTCTCAGGCTCAAGCTCCAAGGATGGCCACAGGTGATAGGACCATCCTGCCTGAAGGGGCAAAGACCATACCGGTCTACATCATGGGCAAAAGGTATGATGTGCCAGAGACCCTTACCATAATGAAGGCCATGGAGTATGCGGGCTTCCGCTTCATCAGGGGTGCTGGGTGCCGCGGAGGCATATGCGGGGCTTGTGCAACTGTCTACCGGAAGGCAGGAGACTATAAGCTCTATTTTGGCCTTGCATGCCAGACGGTGGTGGAACCCAACATGTATCTGACCCAGATACCATTTTATCCTGCCAACCGGGCTGCCTACAACATCGAAGAGCTTGAGCCTACGGCCGATTCCATCTATTCCCTGTATCCAGAGCTCTTCAGATGCGTGGCTTGCAATGCCTGCACCAAGGCCTGTCCCATGGATATCCAGGTAATGGATTATATTGCCGCCTTGAAGCAGGGCGACATTGAAAAGGCCGCCCGGCTCTCCTTTGACTGCATCCAGTGTGGACTCTGTGCAAGCCGATGCATGGGAGAGCTGCCCCAGTATCACATTGCGCAGCTTGCCCGCAGGCTCTATGGGAAATATCTCCAGCCACGGGCGGAGCACCTGAAAAAGAGGGTGGAGGAGATTCAGGCAGGCAAGTACGACAAGATGCTCGAAGAGCTCACCCAGATGAGCAAAGAAGAGCTTCAAAAGCTTTACGACGAAAGGGAACGGGAGCCGGATCTTGCATCCCCTGGCACCTGGATGCCAAAGGACACCAGGTACCTGTAAAATAGATGTGACCGGTCTTCAGGCCACAATGGCGGCTTTTCCAGATGGCCCGAGAGAAAGGAGTGAAAAATGCCATACACCCAGGAACTAAAGGAGCTCATCAAGCGGGTAGAGGCCACTCGACCCGCCCGGGTGGAGATGGCCCGCCGAAATGAACACTATCCTGCCCTCAGCATGGAAGAGCGGGAAAAGGTGCTTGCAAAATATCACCCTGACTACCAAAAAGAAGGGAGACGGACAGTAAGGGTTGGCCCTAACAAGGGTGATCTATTCCAGGAAGAGGTGGCAGATCTCCTGGAGTCCAAGTCCATGGTGCGGCCACAAAAGGTGGATCTCTCCCAAGTCAATTATGAGACTGAGGTGCTCATCATCGGAGGAGGAGGAGCTGCTACATCTGCCGCCCTTATGGCTTCTGAAAAGGGTGCAAAGGTGGTCATGGCAACCAAGCTTCGCCACGGCGATTCAAACACCGTAATGGCAGAGGGCGGTATCCAGGCCGCAACCCAAGAATGCGACTCCCCCTTTTACCACTATCTTGACACAGTGGGTGGAGGGCACTTCACCAATGATCCCAAACTGGTCGCTGCCCTTGCCCATGATGCACCGCTTTCCATTGCCTGGCTGGAAGAGCTTGGGATGATGTTTAACAAACTGCCGGACGGAAGGCTTTTTGTGACCCACTTTGGAGGCTCTTCCCGAAAACGCATGCACTCTGCCGGTGACATGACAGGGGCAGAAATAATGCGGGTGCTTCGGGATGAGGCCAGAAACCGTTATGAAGGCATTAGTATTTTGGAGTTCTGCCCGGCCGTGGAGCTCCTTTTGGATGAGGATGGAAAGGCTGCGGGCGCAATCCTGTATAATATGGAGACCCAAGAATTCTATGTAGTTAAAGCCAAGGCAGTAGTGCTTGCTACCGGCGGCTTTGGAAGGCTCCATATAAAAGGTTTTGCAACCACCAACCACTATGGGGCCACCATGGACGGAGTGGTCTTGGCCTACAGGGTAGGGGTTGGGAATCGCTACCTCTACTCCACCCAGTACCATCCCACTGGGGCGGTCTATCCTGAACAAAACGTGGGACTCCTCATAACAGAGAAGGTAAGAGGACTAGGGGCCCATGTGCTCAATATCGACGGCGAGCAGTTTTGTTTTCCATTGGAGCCCCGG
>JAMOVZ010000235.1 GCA_027061865.1 Desulfobacterales bacterium | reverse complement strand
GAGGCTGCCCCGGCGAATTCACTTAAGATTAGCACTCCCTTTTTTTCAAGATTACAGGCGCAATACTCCTTGCACACCAGATTCATGCCGTCTTTCAAAGGAGTGATAAGAGCGATCTCGGCTAGCCGATAGTAGGCCAGAAGTTGAATCCTATCCAGACTTCGATACAAATAATGTATTGGTACCCAACCTGACTGGGTAAAACGACCATTGATCTCGCCCACTATTCGCTCAATCTCCCGCTTCAACTCTTGATACTCAGGCACCTCGCTTCTGCTCGGCACCACCACTTGCACAAAACTCACTCTCATTCTCAGCTCAGGAAACCTCTCCAGGGCATTGGAGAAGGCATAAAGCCTTTCGGGAATTCCCTTTGTGTAGTCCAACCTATCCACTCCAAGAATTACCTGTCTGTCTGGAAGGGCCTCATGTAGATACCATGCTGCCTCTGCTACCTCTTTGGAAGCGCTCTCCTTGGCAAAGGCCTTGTAATCAATGCTAATGGGAAACGCTCCGATTCTTATGGACCTTCCAGCCAGATTTACATCAGAAACAACACCCCTTCTTCCTATTCGTACATCTGGAAGCAATGCTGCCAAGCTATTTAGAAAATTACGCTTATCCCTCATGGTTTGAAAACCCAGGAGATCAAAGTGAAGAAGGGCCTCTAAAACCCTTTTTCGCCACGGCAACTTGAGAAATATGTCCACTGGCGGAAACGGGATGTGTAAGAAAAATCCCTTGGGCTGATTCAGCCCCATGCGCCTCATAAAAAAGGCGACATGCATGAGATGATAGTCATGAACCCAGACGTAATCATTTGGACCAGCATTCTGCCTGATAGCTTCGGCAAACTTTTCGTTCACCTCCAGGTACTTGTACCAATATCTGGGTTTGAAACGACACCTTGACTGGAGATCATGAAAGAGTGGCCAAATAATTTCATTAGAAAAGCCGTAATAATAATCATCAATATCCTCCCTGGTAAGCGGAACAGGGACCAAACCATAACCGGTGTCTTTTGAGGCCTTCTTTATTAGCTCTTGATGCGAAGGGTTATATTCGGCACCTGACCAGCCTATCCACAGGCCGCGCCTGTCTCTTAAAACAGGAGCAAGAGCAGTTACAAGACCCCCGGATCCAGGCGCCACCTCCAAACCAGTTGGCTTTTGAAGAATACGAATTGGCAGGCGGTTTGAAACAGCAACTAGACGTCTTGGAAGGGCATGATGATTATCCATCCTAATTAAAGGATATATCTACTTAGACATTCTTTCAACTCGTCAGGTGGAACGATCCATACGTCAGCCTTGGTCTTTCTAAATTCTTGTCTCACCAAAAAGGAGACTCCCTCTTCCCCCAAGGCAACAAAAGCATCTTCATCGGTGTAGTCATCTCCATAATATGAACTTGCTGTGTTAGCTGGAACTTCGCTAACTAATTTTCGTACAACTTTGCCCTTATCCACACCTTTTAAACGCAGTTCCACCCCGCCATCAAAGGTCTCTGTCTGGAGATCTGAGCCTTTGGAAACCTTTTTAAAAAACTGAGTTGCATCATCAAGAAGTCCCTGGACCTTTCCTCCTTCAAGGCCTCTAACATGAAAGGCAAGACAACCATGTTTTTCTTCGATACAATCCAACAAATTCCTGTCAGTAGCCCAATCTTCAACCTGGCCAAATATACCTTTCGCCCATGAAGGCACAGGCTCCCGAATAAGCTCTCCAGAGGGCAAAAGTCTTTCCGTCCCGTGGCCTCCCCATATTTCAATGGGTAGTTTCTGCCCTAAAAGCGCCTTTACTTCCTTGGCATTCCGACCAGATATAATGACCACTCTATTACGTTTATCCTGTAAAATCTGGGCAAGAATGAAACGTACCCAAGGGTACGGATAGGCCTTGTACCTGTCCACCACAAAAGGGGCCAAGGTTCCGTCGTAGTCGAGCATAAGAAGCCTATTCATTCGGCCGTTTTCAAGACTTTTCCAAAAGGCTTCCACTTTTTCCGGATTTTTAAGGATTTTCACTGGGAAGTAAGATCAATTCTATCTTCAAAACCGTGAAAAATAGAAATCATAAGGGCAAGATATTCCCTTAAATGACGCGTAATTAAAAAATTTTCCCTGACAAAGCGTTGAGCAATCCTGCCCATTTCAAGTCTCTTTTCCTGATTATGCAACAAATAACGTATCCGAAGGGCTGCACCTTCCGGGGTTCTTACCCTGAAGCCTGTATAGTGATCTATAACCTGAAGCCTGATTCCACCTGTATCCCCACCAATAACAGGTTTTGATTTCCACATGGCCTCTGTAACTGTTAACCCAAACCCTTCCCGCAGTGACTTCTGAAGAACAATATCTGCGCCACGTTGCAGGGCGTTAATGGTTCGATGCGAATCTGGCGGCAACACCAATACATGTATGTTGGGATCACCCTCTGCCGCCTTTTGTACCTCTTTAAGCACCACTTCCC
>JAMOVZ010000234.1 GCA_027061865.1 Desulfobacterales bacterium | reverse complement strand
TTTCACCGCCGGGTGATAGAAGGGCTCCAGATTACAGATAAGGACTTGCAAGGCATCATGGCCACCTTTGCCCAAAGGCTGGCGGAGGTGGAGGATCTGATTTACGGGACATAATATATATTTTCTGGAGAGGGAGTTATGGCTTTCAACGTATTGATAGTGGACGACTCAGCGCCCATGAGGTCTGTCATAAAGAAGACCCTAAAGATGTCAGGCTTCAACTTGGGGGAGCTGTTTGAGGCCTCTAACGGCATTGAGGCCCTGGAAGTGCTGCGTGATAACTGGCTGGACCTGGTGCTCACTGATTACAACATGCCTGAAATGGATGGATTGCAGCTGATAGAGGAGATGAAGAAGGATGATCTCCTCTCGGCAATTCCAATCGTAGTTATTACCACTGAAGGAAGCAAGGAAAAGATAAGGACCTTTTTGGAAAAGGGTGCCTCAGACTGTATACAAAAGCCGTTCACCCCTGAGGTGATAAAGAAAAGACTAAACCATATATTGGGGGAGCCCGAAGATGAATGTGCAGCAATTGACGAATGCGATGAAGGACTCGATTTCTGAGATATTCGAGACCATGTTCTTCATGCCCCTTGAATTTGAAGAAGGCAAGGCTATCGAAGACCTGGAAAAGAGTATAGATGAACCCATGATCTGTGCCCAAATAGATTTTTCGGGGCCGTTTAAAGGGGCCTTGGCAGTCATGTTGCCCCGGGGATTGGCAAGAGAGTTGAGCGCCAACTTTCTGGGGGAGGACGAAGGGGCAGTAACAGAGGAGATAGTGGAGGGCACCATAAAAGAAATTTTGAATATGCTGGCAGGGAAAATGCTGAGTTTTTATGATGCAAATCTTGTCTTTGACCTCGCTATTCCAGAAACCGCAGAAGTCTCTGAAATAAAAAAGGGAGTATCGGCAGGTGAAGGCCGGGGCTTTGAGTTTTTCATAAGCACGCCGGACAATAACTTTTGCACAAAACTCACAGTAAAGAGTTAGCATGTCATGGATGCGAATATAAAGGTTTTGGTAGTAGATGATTCTGCAGTGGTCCGAAAGGTCTTCAGTGAAGAGCTCTCAAAGGAGCGCGATATTGAGGTGATCGCAACCGCTCCTGATCCCTACGTGGCACGGGACAAGATAGTAAAGTTAAAACCGGATGTGGTCACCCTTGATATAGAGATGCCCAGGATGGATGGCATCACATTCCTCAAGAAATTGATGCGGTACCATCCCATGCCTGTTATCATCGTAAGCTCCCTCACCCAAAAGGGGAGCAAGCTGGCCCTGGAGGCCTTGTCCTTAGGGGCAATAGAAGTCATATCCAAGCCGGCCGGTTCCTACTCCGTGGGGGAGATGACTTTGCAATTGGCAAACAAGATTCGGGCCGCTGCAAGGGCCAAGCTTCCAATTCCCGCCCAGGCCCAGGCCAGTAGCCGAGTGGCCACTAGCAAACCTCCCCTAAAGGCCCTCGCTGCAACGACCAACAAGATAATTGCAATCGGCGCCTCCACTGGCGGCACAGAAGCTCTTAAGGTGGTCCTCACCCAGATGCCTCCCAATTGTCCAGGCATTGTGGTGGTGCAGCACATGCCTGCCAAGTTTACCACATCTTTTGCAGAACGATTGGATAGCTTATGCGAGATCGAGGTAAAAGAGGCCCAAGATGACGACAGTGTGATTCCTGGCCGGGCACTCATAGCACCTGGCAATTATCATATGCTGCTCAGAAGAAGCGGGGCCAGATATTATGTAAAGATCAAGCAAGGCCCTATGGTGCATCACCAGCGGCCCTCTGTAGATGTCCTTTTCAGGTCTGTGGCGGAATATGCAGGTGAAAATGCAGTAGGTGTAATACTCACGGGCATGGGGGCAGACGGGGCACAAGGTCTGCTGGAAATGAAACAGGCAGGGGCCAAGACCATTGCCCAAGATGAAAAGAGCTGTGTAGTCTTTGGTATGCCAAAAGAGGCCATAAAAAAGGGTGCAGTGGATCAGGTGGCCCCCCTTGATGAGATAGCTGCCCTCTCCCTCCAAATGATAGCCAAGACATGATAAGCTTAGCTATGGGTGAGTATGGATGTATGGGAAATTTTTTCCTGCTCCCATATTGCATTATGCCCCCGGCCATATGGGAAGAAGGGTATTCATCACTTGGAGTATCGGTAAAAACCACCTGAAAAGTCAGCATGTTAGCTAAGGACTTGCGAGGCGCTTCTTGCATTGGGAGGAAAACGGATTTGTGGCATCCCCCTTGCAAAGTACTAAAGAAAAAAGAGCCTTAGGAGGTCAGTGCAATGAAGATCCAAGGACCCGCGGGGCCAATCAAGCCCACTGAGTTAAAACAAAAAACTCCAAATAGAGGGAACCAATCACTGGAGTTCAGGAAAGTCATGGAGCAAGTCAGTAAAGACAAGGGCGATACCGATGCTCCGGGCCCTGCCATGCCTGTTGAACCGCTCACAGGGGTCAGGATCGGGGA
>JAMOVZ010000233.1 GCA_027061865.1 Desulfobacterales bacterium | reverse complement strand
GTCATTGAAGGAATTTTCGGCTTTCGTGATCTTTTTGGAAGAAAGGTGGCAGACTATTTTGCAGCTGACTATACTGTAAGAAAATCGGGCATCATAATAAACAAGTCAGCTACTGCTCTGATTGCGCCCCGAGTCGCTGACCTGGAGGTTTATTATGTACCCAAATCCTCTTTCGAGTCTGTGAACATGAACGAGATATCCTCTTACTTGGATCTTTACATTCACGCAATAACCCATGCACTCAATTTGACACCAACACGAGAAGAAAGAATACGGAAGCAAGAGTATGAAAAACTGTCTTTATGGAAAAAGATAACCTTTGAAAAACAAGAAAAACCAGAAGGCTATTTTATCATGGCCTTTTGCAAAGACCGCCTTCCCCCGGAGGCCTCTTTGGAGATGAGGATCCTGGATACGGCCACTTTTACTGAAACAACCCCCGAAGACCTCCTGGTGGTGGATGACCAAGGCTGGCGGGTCCTAATCTTTGGGGGGTCATTATTCCCAACATCGCTCAGTAACAACTTCCAAATAAGTTATTGGTACAGCCCCAGGGGCGTCCAGGAATCCAAACCTATCTGCCTGGGCATTTACACCAACCAAAAAAATTACTACGATACCCAAAGAATAATCTACAGCAAGAAATCCACTGGCACCACTGGCACCACCACCCTCACCCCGTCTCCTTCTAAGAAGACGCCAATTGAATCCGCGGCTGTCTTCCTTGACCCTCGCAAGAGGCCTGATGCCCAAAAGATCCAGGCCAGACTCAAAGAGCTTGGTTATTACAAGGGCAGGATAGACGGGCTATTTGGCAAGGGATCCAGAAAGGCCTTAAAAAAATTCAAGAAAGATCATCAATTAGGTGACAATTACTTTTGGAACTTAGAGACGCAAAAGGCCCTGTTCAAGGGCACCGGCCTCTAAGGTTATGCCAAAAAACTTGGATAGGGGCCGCCTCAACTCATGTAACGGTTCTTCCAGGCGGCCCTATCCAAACTAATCGTATTGCCTTTTGCCGGCCTCCTCTGATATCAGTAGGGCTTGATCCACCATAATCCTCCCGTTTGAGATGAAAACCTCCACCCAACAGGGGACCGGCAGCCCCTACAGGGCCGGAGTCGGGTTGGTTGGCCAATGCACAATTTAACTGATTAACCAGTTGACTAATTTACTAATCCATTACCCTCAGGAGGCTTAGCACCATGGATTTTCCTTATCTCTTCTCACCCATCAGGATTAACGCGATGGAACTTCGGAATCGGATTGTCATGACTGCAATGCACCTGGGCTACACACCAAAAGGTGAGGTGACCGACAGGCTCATAGACTTTTATATACCGAGGGCGCAGGGAGGCGTGGGGCTCATAATAATTGGGGGATGCCCTATTGATGAGTACGGGGGCATGCAAAGCATGGTGGGAATCTATGACGACAGATTCATCCCAGGGCTTAAAAGGCTCACGGAAGCAGTCAAGGCCCATGGGGCAAAGATAGCTGCGCAGCTATATCAAGCAGGACGCTATACCCACTCCTCCATGATAGGGGGCAAAAAGCCCTTTTCCGCATCTGCCGTGCGCTCAAGGCTTACTGGTGAGACTCCCAGGGCCCTTGAACTCAACGAGATACCTGCTGTTCAGGACAAATTCGCCGAGGCTGCCCTCCGCGCGAAAGAAGCAGGTTTTGATGCGGTGGAAATCCTCGGAAGCGCCGGATACTTGATCAGCCAGTTTCTCTCGCCCATCACCAACAAGAGAGAAGACGACTACGGAGGCTCTCTTGAAAACCGTATGCGCTTCGGCCTGGAAGTGGTGGAAAAGGTCAGGGCCGCAGTGGGCCCCAACTTTCCCATACTCATGCGTATTGCGGGAAACGACTTTATGGAAGGGGGGCACACTAACAGGGAGGCACGGATCTTTGCCTCAGAACTGGAAAAGCGAGGGGTTGACCTATTCAATGTGACAGGCGGGTGGCATGAGACCAGGATACCCCAGCTCACCATGTTTGTTCCCAGGCGGGGATTCGCCTACCTTGCCCAAGGCATCAAATCGGCAGTCCAAGTTCCAGTTATAGCAAGCAACAGGATCAATGCCCCGGAAGTGGGAGAACAGATCCTCAGGGAGGATCAAGCAGATCTTGTAACCATGGCCAGGGCCCTTATTGCTGATCCCTATCTGCCCCAAAAGGCCTTGGAGGGAAAATCAGAGACAATCTATCACTGTATTGCCTGCAACCAAGGATGCTTTGACAGCATTTTCACCTTCAAGCCCGCGACCTGCCTGGTAAATCCCCAGGCAGGCAGGGAAAAGGAGCTTGAGGTGCACAAGACCCCGAAGGCCAAGCGCGTCTTGGTGATAGGGGGCGGCCCTGCCGGCATGAAGGCCGCATGCACCCTTGCTCAAAGGGGCCATCATGTCACATTGGTTGAAAAATCCAACAGCCTCGGCGGTCAAGTACTCCTCAATCGTCTGATCCCGGGCAGGCAGGAAATGGTT
>JAMOVZ010000232.1 GCA_027061865.1 Desulfobacterales bacterium | reverse complement strand
GGGCAAGCCCAAAGAGGAATATCACACAAGAAGCTACTGCAAGCGCCCTTGGCTGGATCCCAATCTGCCTTACCAGCTCGTGGCCCATGTTGCCTTCAGATGCAGCC
The DNA here is from genome assembly GCA_027061865.1 of Desulfobacterales bacterium. Lineage (GTDB taxonomy): Bacteria > Desulfobacterota > DSM-4660 > Desulfatiglandales > Desulfatiglandaceae > JALVMN01. Next base: position 2,393 of record JAMOVZ010000232.1, on the reverse strand, counting down.
CTGCTGACCAAAATACCTGCCGCGGTGGAAATAATGAGGGCAGGGATCTGGGAGACAAGTCCATCGCCAATGGTCAGCAGCGTGTAATTCTGAACCGCTGTAGAAAAGTCCAGGTTCATCTGGACCACTCCAATTACCAGGCCCCCTACAATATTGATAAGGGTTATGACAATTCCGGCGATTGCATCGCCTCGGACAAACTTGCTCGCGCCATCCATGGCCCCGTAAAATTCGGCTTCTTTCGCGATTTCAGCCCGCCTTGACCGGGCCTCGGCTTCGTCAATGAGCCCAGCGTTCAGGTCCGCGTCAATGCTCATCTGCTTCCCGGGCATGGCGTCCAGAGTAAAGCGGGCGGCCACCTCTGCGATCCTTCCAGCCCCCTTGGTGATAACCACAAAGTTAATCACCACCAAGATCATGAATACCACCAGGCCCACAGTGGTATTCCCCCCCACCACAAAGGAGCCAAAGCTCTTAATTATCCGGCCGGCAGCAAGGGAGCCGCTGTGTCCGTTCAGGAGTATCAACCTTGTGGAGGCAATATTGAGGGATAGGCGAAACAGGGTCGCAATCAGCAACAGGGATGGAAAGACTGAAAAATCAAGCGGCTTGACTATATAAAAGGTTAACAGCAAGACCATGACACTGAGAGTGATATTGAAGGCAAGGAGCATGTCCAGCATCCCCGTGGGAAGCGGGATGATCATGACCATTAAGATCCCCACTACTCCGAGGGCAATTGCCACATCTGCATTCCCGCCCAAAGAGAATCTGTCCAGTGCCACCCTCAATGATTCCAAAGCCTAACCTCTCTCAAACCTTGTTTTTCAGGCCATACACATAGGCCAGGATCTCTGCTACTGCATGATAAAATTGCGACGGTATTTCTTGGCCTATGTCCACTGATTTATACAAATTTTGTGCCAGGGTCCTATCCTCTACAATTGGCACATTGTGTGCCTTGGCGGTCTCTTTTATCTTTTCAGCAATCTTCTCTGCCCCTTTTGCTACCACCTTGGGAGCAGTCATCTCCTGGGCCTCATAGTGCAGTGCTACTGCCAAGTGCACCGGATTGGTAATCACCACGTCTGCCTGTTTTACCTCTTCCATCATACGCCGCCTGGCCATCTCCCTTTGGAGCGACCTGATCCTGCTTTTGACCAGCGGATCACCTTCGGTCTGTTTAAACTCTTCTTTCACCTCCTGTTTGGTCATCTTCAAGCTCTGTTCGTATTCCCACCTCTGATAGATGAAATCCAAAAGCGCAAGCAGGGCTATCACATAGCAACTCCGGGCGGCCACCCGCAAAGAGGTCTCCCCCATATAGGCCATTATCTGCCACTTGTCGTAATAACCCAGTTGGATCAAATGATTAAGTTCACCCTTGAGTACTGAAAATGCTGCCCAGCCCACAATGAGGATCTTGGCTATCGACTTTGCCAGCTCCACCAGTGAGCGTTTTGAAATTATCCTTTTGGCCCCTTCTATCGGATTAATTTTTGACGCCTTTGGTGCCAAGGGTTCGACACTCCAGATAAGACCTGTCTGGACCAGATTGGCCAAAATCGCCACACTCCCGAGCACACTCATAAAAGGCAAAACCACCTTCATAAAAAATTCAGCCGACTCTTTCAGCCGGACCACGACATTGGTGTCTTGGAGTGGGGCAAAGGAAAGGCCTGAGAAGGTTGCAATCATAAAGCTTGTGAGGTTTTTGAGTAGCCATCCCCCTCCAAAAAAGAAGAACAAGATGCCAGAGACAAGGATGGCAAGGGAGGATACCTCCCTGCTCTTTCCCACTTGGCCCTTGCGCCTTGCCTCCTCGCGCCTTTTCGGGGTTGCGGGCTCAGTCCTTTCTTGAAACGACTCCTCGGCCATTTTTTCCCTTTACCCTGGAGGGTCCACAATGCCAAGAGCACAGGTGTTCAGGTCCCTTGGAGCACCATCATCAGCACCTCACCCATCGCCCTGACTATGTTCACGAAAAACGGGGCCAAACCGCTCATGGTAAGTCCAAACAGAATCAAGCCCAGCCCAATGTTGAGGGGGAATCCCACCATCAGGATGTTTACCTGAGGGACGGTTCTGGCAACTATTCCAAGGCATAGATTTGATAGAAAGAGGGCTATCATCACGGGGGCAGCCAATTTCAGCGCGAATATGAACATCTGATTGCTTGCCTTCACCAGCCCACCCACCACAGAAGGGCGAAGCTCAAACGCCCCGGGCGGGATCACCTCAAAGGAGTAACTCAGCGCCCGGATGAATACATGGTGGCCATCCACTGAAAAAAAGATGAGCACCATAAAGAGGTATAAGAACTGAGCCATCACTGAGCTTTGCCCTCCTGTCTGAGGGTCCATCACGCTTGCCATGTTAAATCCCATCTGAAA
>JAMOVZ010000231.1 GCA_027061865.1 Desulfobacterales bacterium | reverse complement strand
TCCCATTACTACGATGACGGTGAGGTGCGGCTTCGCCAACTTGATGCCCGTAGCAAAAGTAAGGGCCCTTCCATGGGTGGTATGAAGGGTGTTAAAATCCACATACACAGGCATTCTGCCCGAACATCCAATGCCTGAGACCATTACGATATTGTCCTTTTCAAGGCCCAGCTTGTCGATAGCCCGTATCAACGACCCTAGCACTATGCCATTTCCACACCCCGGGCACCAGACATGCGGGAACTTTTTGTCGTGGCGCAGGTACTTGTGTATAAGCTTGGTTACTTCATGGGGCATTCACGCATCCTCCCTAAAAAAAAGAAAATATGGGCATTGTTCTCTAAACACCACTTAATTGTCAACAGGCTTTTCCATGCCAAGTACCCCCAACGGCCCCTTTGGTAAAGTCTGCCTGACCGCCCCAGGACAGGCGGGGGGAGGAGGGGGGGTAAACAGAATTCAGGCCAGATGCTCCCAACTACCGGGCCGTCAAGGCCGCCCGGATTGAAATGATCTTCTAACGGCTGATGGGGAGGTGAAAAGGGCCAAACCAGGGGCAAAAACAAGACAACAAAAGAAACAATACCTGGCTGTGCTTTCTGTGCCGCCGGCTCACTTCTTGGGGCCAAAAAGCACTGGCTCTTCTTCTGTCTTTTTGGGGCGATAGCGCTCCACAAATGATTTGGGCATCGGCTCTTGAGTCTTTACCAATTCCATGGGTATCCGGATTATGCTGCCCTTGCGCATTCGTTTGGGATTGATTTGAGGATTTGCCTCAACCAAGGCCTTCCAGTTACTGTACTTTCCTGTGTACCACTTGGCAATCAGGGCCATGGTCTCGCCATTCCACCTGACCATATGCTCAATATACTGGGGCCTGGGCGGCTCCTCTTTTTTCACCTCATGTGCGGGAGGCGGCTCCTTTGGGGGTGGGGGCGGAGAAGGAGGCTTTTCCTCCACAACTGGCTTGGACTCAGGAGGAGGGGGTGGAGGTTCTTGGGCCTTTTGCCCAAACGTGGCACATCCACTCATCAGCAAATGACTACTAATAGCCAGTATTGCCAGGAGAATCCAAAGCCTTTTCATTCACTCTCCTCCCTGTCTCATCTGCCCGTCATTCTCTTCAAGTATCTCTTTGCGAGCTTGTTGTCAGGATTTACTATGATGGCCCGTTTCAGGTTCTGTATGCATGCCTCTTTTTTTCCAAGGCGTTTCTGGACCATGGCAAGATTGAAGAGCGCCTCGTCCAAATAAGGAGGAACAAGGGCCACCACTTCTTTATAGGCTGCCTCGGCGTTCTTATAATCTTTTTTTATTGCATATATATAGCCCAAATTGAAATAGGCATCCGGGTATTGGGGGTCAAGTTCAACAACCCTCTTGTACTCTTTAATGGCCTTGTCATATTTCTTTTGATCCCCGTAGAGGAGGCCAAGCTGGAAGTGGGCCTCCACATTTTCCGGGTTGAGGGAGATGGCCTGTTTTAACAGCTTTTCCGCCTGCTTCGGCTCACTTTCCACTATGGCCTTGGCCTTTAACTCCAGGGCATGAGAATAGGGGCTAGAGGCCTCCTGCTCTAATTCAGGATATTTGGAAATAATACCCTTGAAGACTTCGATTGCTTGATCATACCTCCCCTCTGAGAGTGCCTGGAGCCCCTTTTGTAGCTCCGCCTCGCCGGGGGAGGCCAGCTCCTGGGAGGGCTTTGAACCAGCCCCTTCCTTTGACGGGCTTTCCTCTGCAACCCTTTCTTCCTCAGCTCCTGCTTGTCCCCCAGAGCGGGAAGATGGCTCCCCCTGGGCAGCAACTCGAGTGGCCTGGGCCGGGCCACTGCCGCTTGGAGGAGGGGCCTTTTCCTCTTTTTTCCCAGTCAGCAGAAAGATTAAGGCAATCACCAGGATCAATGCCCCAGCCACCCCTCCTGCAATAATCTTTTTGTCCAAAGGCTTGGACGGGGGCTTTGGCACACTTGCAGCCTCTGCCCGTTCTTGGACTTCCCTTTTGGCTGCTTCTGCCCCTTCCCCCTTTGAGGGAATTTCAGCGGATGCCTGTTTGGGGAAAAGCCCGGCCATGTATTTAGAAATATCTTCACTAGTGCCTTTGGCAGCGAAGGTCCTTGCAACCCTTTTAACCTCTTCATACATTATGGTGGGCGAAAGATATCTGGCCCCAGGATCCCGGGCCAGTGCCCGCTTCAGTATATCTTGGAGTCCCTGGGGAAGGTCTTCCGGAACCTCTTTGGCAGGATCAAATCCCCGGTCCCTTAAGGCGGAAAGGGCCCTGGCAGGATCCCCTCCAAGCCAGGGCTGGCCTGTCAACAATTCGTAAAAAATCATCCCTGCGCCGAAGATGTCGGTCTTTACATTTAAGGTTCTGTCCAAGATATATTCAGGGCTTAAGTAAGGCGCGGCCTTTTTGAGAACCTCTTCTTCCATATCCCCTGCAAGGGCAGCAAGGCATATGGCAAAGTCACAGACCTTCACTTCCCCCCGCCGGGATATGAGCACATCTTGGGGTCTCAGGTTCCCGTGAATTATCTCCTGCTTGTGGGCAAAATCCAGCGCTGCTCCAATTTTTTCCATTATGTAGACAGCGTGTTCCACCCCCAGGGCCTGGCCTCTCTTTCGCATTGCCTCCATAAAGGCGGATAGATCAGTGCCGTCTACATATTCCTGTGCCACATAAGGGGTCCCCTCAATGGAGCCAAAGTCATAAACCCGAACGATATTTTCGTGTCTCAAGCCCACTATTTTTTTTGCCTCACCAAGGAAGATATCAAGCACCGCCTTTTTGGTGCTGAGATGGGGCAGCAATCTTTTTATGACGAGGTATTGGTCCATGCCCTTTATCCCCGTAATCCGGGTCTTCCAAACCTGGGCAATCCTACCAACACCTATCTGCTCGACCAACTGGTATTTTCCGAACTTAACCTCTTCCATTCCTGAATTTCCACACAAGAATCGTTCTTTTTATCAATTACCACTCCACCTCTAGCCGGATCTCCTCATGGGAAGTCAAAATACCCCGTGGAGGGTGGAGCGCCACGGAGACCCGTCTCCTTTTGTCCATTTCGGCCTTGGAGACAGAAATCTGAAGTCGTTCAGGTCGGCCAGCGCCTGTTTTTTCAAAAAATCCGATAAATACCCTCTCTATCTCAGTTTCCAAGTCCCGGCCCTGGAGATCCTTGGCCAAGTGCTCATTACACCAAAGCAGCATTTGAACCACCCTGCTAAGCACCAATTGATAAGCTAGTGAGCCGCCAGAGAGGGTGCGGTCAGAAGGAAAGAAGGCTTGATCTTTGTTTTTTGTGGGACAAAGGGGTACGATGCCGGCCATCAGGAACTGATCCACTCTGTCTCTGGATGGGTAGAACTCTGTCGAGGTCACTCCACCTTGCCCTGTCTCCACAAGTCCTAAATCTTCCAAGACTCCGTGAGCTGTCCCAGTCAGACTAGTAGGCCAACCTGTCCTGGAAATGGAGCGGCACGCCACAGCTCCACCGCCCCACACAGGGGTCATCCAAGGAGGCGTTGACTCGTCAAAATCCACCACTCCGGCAGGATAGGCTTTCCCGTAAGGAAATCTTGCCAAGAAGCGGTTGCATGTTACAGCGAGCCACCGGGAAGATGCCTTTTTCTTGAGCTCATTCCATTTTCCATAGGCAGGTTGGTCCAGGTGATGAGGCAAAAAGCCCAAACCCTTCAATTGGTCCCAGCTTTCAAGGTGGAAAAATCCATGGGTTATCCAGGCCAGGACTGGCACCATGAGGGTTTCGGCCAGATTCGCCACTCTATTCAACACTTCCATAGACCTGGGAGAGCTGTCAAAGGGGAAATCCACAAGGATAAGAGATGGCAGATCCACCACCAGATCTGCCAAGGCCTGATCGATGGACTCCTCAAGGCCCTCTTGGGTGGCAGGCAAAATCCCCAGTTTAATATCTGCCCTTGCCCCATATTTGGCAAGCATCGAAAGGCCCTGCCATGAGGCCTCCACCGCCTTGAACTGGGGGCAGGAAAAAATCTCAGAGAGTCCTTTCGATAGAAACATATCCAGTTGGGCCTCTAATCCCTTGAGCCCCCATGGGGCCTGCGCCTCTGTGGGGGATACCGCCACCATCTTCAGGATCTCATCGATTGGGCTGGATGGGTCATTGCCTTTTCGCCTGCTCTCTTCCTCTGGGAAAGTCAAAGGGGGAAGATCAGCCCATGATTTCAGCTTGGCAATTACCTCTGAGTCAGGAAGCCCTTTTTTTCGGGCCTCCCGCACATAGTTTCGGGCCTCCAGGATATTGTTGAGATATGGATTTCCCTGTAAGATATGAACCGGCCTGAAATCTCGCACCTTATCAAATTTAAGCTCCAAGTATTCATCAGGATGGATACTTTTTGAGACCGGAACTGTCACTGAAACCTGGATCCGTGAGGGAGCATCCGGCAAGTCCTCCAAATCGATCCAAACAGGAGGAGGGCAGTCAGAGCATTGCCCCTTGAAGGGCGCAATTGCAAGAACCCGAAAGGTGGCTGGAGGTGTGCTCATAAAGAAAACCTTTCCAAGGAGTTATGAGGGCCTAAGAGATGTCAGCGCTTCAGGTATTTTGACAAAAAGGCCTTTGCCTTCCCGATGGGCGCTTTTTTCTCGCCTTCCTTTGGGGGACTCTTTTCTGAAGCTTCCTCTCCTCCAGGAGGAGATGGCTCAGGGGTTTCAACCTCCATTTCCACTTCTAGCAGGCGCCCCCCTCCCAAGAACTTGAACGCTGGGCCCTCAGGGCTGAGCGAGAGGAGATCGTCTGGATTGAGAGGCGCTCCTAGGTCAATGGGGTTTCCGTTTATAGAAACCAGGTGCCGACCCGTTAGATCCTTGATCCAGTACTGGCCTTCCACATAAAAGATCTCTGCATGGCGGTCCAACAGGGCTGGGTGCTCTATCTGGAACTGGCATGCCGGACTCTTACCAATGGTCACAGGAACTTTGTCAAAGGAGCGAAGTGTAGGCCCATACTGGATCACCAAGTTCACCTTGGCCTCCCTGTATGAAACCTGTGAGGTGTCTCTCACGGGAGTGGGCTCAGGTGGTGGAGGCTTTGCCGCCTTTGGTTCGGGAACCGGCTCAGGGGCTTGTGCCATTTGCGGGGCAGAAGCCCTTTCCTGGGCCTTCTCCTCCAAGGGCGTCTCCCTCATCTGGGTGAGGAAGCTCACCTTGGGCCCCCCTTGGGCAATGGTGAGCACATCGCCGTCCTTTAAATAGGCCTCCTTGACCCTCTTGCCGTTTACAAAGGTCCCGTTTGCACTCTGGTCTATCAGCTTAAATCTGTTTCCCTCCCTCACGATCTCCGCATGCCTTCGCGAAACCACGGCCAGGTCAGGAGGAAATTGGAGGTCACAGGAAGGGTGCCTTCCTATCAAGATCCTGTCTTGCGAAAACTCTTGGATCTCGCCCCTCAGGGGCCCCTGAATATGGACCAATTGGACTATGATCTCAGCCTTTTCCATTAAACGGTGACAGCCCCTCTCAAGACCAATTTTTTAAAGGGATTATAACCCAAACCTTTTGTCTGGTGTCAAGTTATTACTGGTTATTGCCGGCAGGCTCCACACCTTGTGCAATTGCCAACCTTACAGGCCGGCGTGCTCTTGAGCTCCAACGCCTTGCTGTATTCTTCTGCCAGGTGAGCCTTTGAGATCCCGTGGTCCAAGAAGTCCCATGGAAGGATCTCATCAAGCTCCTTTTCTCTGTGAACAAAAAAGTCAGGATTCATATCAGAGTGGGCGAAGGCCTTTTTCCAGTTCCCTCCCAGGGCATGGGCCCTGAGCAGTATATCTCCCACCCGCCTATCCCCCATAGACAAGAGGGCTTGAACATAGGCCCATTTGGGCACATCAAAACTCGCCGTTACCCCCCCCTCCCTTCCCAAGGCCTTTTTCAACCACTTCTGCTTGCTCTTTAGAGAAGGCACTTCCTCCATTGGATGCCACTGGAATGGGGTAAAAGCCTTTGGAACAAAGCAGTTTATACTTAATCTAATAGCACCAATATTTCCCCTCTTTCGAGAGGCCTTAACCATGTGGTGCTTGAATCTCTTTGTGAGCCGAACAATCTCCTCCACGTCACTCAGGGTCTCAGTGGGGAGTCCCATCAAGAAATACAGTCTCACCGAAAAACTCCACACCTCTGCGATCTTGCTCGCCGCCTCAATGATCTGGCTCTCAGTGAGATGTTTGTTTATGAGGAGGCGAAGCCTTTCAGAGCCTGCCTCTGGGGCGATTGCAATGCTTTTTTGCCCTGATGCCCTAAGTTGTTGGAGAAGGGAGGAGGTAATGCGGTCTGCCCTGAGGGAGGAAAGAGAAAATGTGCCCCCTTTCTCCAATATCCTGGATATCACCTCTTCTAATCCAGGACAGTCAGATACCGCGGGACTCACAAGCCCCACTTTTTTTGCCCTTCCAAGGGCATCATCTACCATGTCCAATAGTTTGGCCTTCTCAATAGTCCTTGGAGGCCGGTAGACAAATCCTGCCGCACAAAACCTACACCCCCTGCCACATCCCCTTCCTACTTCCACCAGTGCCGTGTCTGGAAAGCTGGTATCGGGGCTCACAATGGCCGATACCGCTCCTCCTCCTGCCGGAGCCCTCTTCACCTTTATCTTGGGAGGGATTTCGGGGTGCCTAGGCTCAAAAAGCTCTATCCTTCCATCCCTTCCGTAAGAAACTTTATAAAAGCGAGGGACATAAACTGAGTCCATGGATCTGGCAAGCTCTCGGAGCAACTTCTCTTTCGGGAGCCTATCGAGGGCCAATTCCTTGAAAAGGTCCATGAATGGGTCAATCAGTTCCTCTGCCTCTCCCGGGAGGAAAAAATCCATGAACCCGGCAATGGGCTCTGGATTCAAGAAGGTGGTGACTCCGCCTGCGCAAATGAGTGGAAAGGTCTCATCCCTCTCTTCCGAGAGGAGGGGAATCCCTGCCAACTCCAGTATCTTTAGGATGTTAGGGTAATCATTTTCAAAGGAGAGGGAAAAGGCAACCAGGCTGAACTCCGTAAGGTGTCTGTTGGACTCCACCGAAAGCATTGCCCTTTGTGTTCCGCCTGCTTCCCGGGCAGACGGGCCGACTGGGGGACGGCCAGTCTTTTGGCGGAGGGACGTTTCAGTACCAAGCCCGCCTGCCCTCTCAGCAGGGTAGAGCGCCCGCCGGCGCTCGGGCAGAAAAAAGCGCTCTGCCACTGTATCTGTTCTACGGTTAAAGAGGTAGTAAACCCTTTGAAAGCCCAGGTTAGACATGCCCACTGGATAGTGGTTCGGGTAGACCACTGCAACGGGGACCTTGCCCCCCCAGTCCTTCTTAATGGCACCCCTCTCTCTGGAAATATTTTTGTCCACACTTCTTTTGCTTTTTGCCGGATCAATCGGCCTTCATCCTTAGAAATGTGGGATAATCCAGCTCATCTTCAAAAAAATCATTGTCAAAGCTGATCCGCTTCTCTCTGCGGTCTCTGCCATAGCTGTCCTCAGTCTCCCTTCCCAGCCGCTTGTAGGTGGGCACATCCAGGACCTCGGGCCCCTTTCTCACTGTCCATCCTTCATCCAACTCTTCGGGCCGCACATCCCTGATTTTGCCCGTCGCCTCAGGCTCTCCAGAATCTATGCCGGTAGCAATCACCGTCACCTGCACCTCATCGCCCAAGGAGTCGTCAAAAACCACGCCCCAGAATATCTCGGCATCGGGGTGAACTTCCTGTTTTATGTAGGTGGATGCCTCGTCGATCTCGTCCATGGTCATGTCTGAAGGACCTGTGATATTCATCAGAAGCCCCTTTGCCCCGGAGATGGAGATATCCTCAAGCAGCGGGCTGCTGACAGCAAGCTGGGCCGCCTCTGCTGCCCTCTTTTCTCCTGATGCCCTTCCGGTTCCCATCATGGCGGTTCCCATCTGCTCCATGACCTTTTTCACATCTGCAAAGTCCAGGTTAATGAATCCACTGCTCATTATGAGGTCAGATATCCCTCTTACGGCCTGAAGCAATACCTCGTCTGCCTTCGCGATGAGTTCCTTAAAGGTGCATGCCTTGTCGCCCACGCTCTTCAACCTCTCGTTGGGGATCACTATGAGGGTGTCCACCTCCTTTTTGAGGGCCTCTATGCCGGAAAGGGCCCGCTTCATCCGTTTTTCCCCTTCAAACTTAAATGGCTTTGTTACCACCGCCACGGTGAGGGCCCCACTCTGTTTGCACTCCTTGGCAAAGATCGGGGTGGCACCGGTGCCGGTGCCTCCGCCCATCCCTGCTGTGAGAAACACCATGTCGGCCCCTTCCACGGCCTCCCGGATCTCGCTGATGCTCTCCTCAGCAGAGAGCTTGCCAATCTCAGGATCGGCCCCTGCGCCCAATCCCTTTGTAATGGAGGCACCCAATTGAATCCTGTAGGGGCAGGCTGAGCGCTCCAGATCCTGGCTGTCCGTGTTTGCCACAATGAATTCCACGCCCCTTAACTTGGAGGCGATCATGTTGTTTATGGCATTGCCTCCAGCTCCTCCGATTCCTATGACCTTGATCTTTGCCTGATACCGCTGATGCTCCTCCACAAACTCGAATTTCATGCCGTCCCTCCTTTTTGATCGTCCTTGTTAATGGTTAATCCCTCACTGGTTTAATTCAGAAACCACCTCTTCATCCTTCCCATGACACGGTTAAAAATGTTGGAATCCCTTATCCTGAATTTCTTTGTCTTTTTGGCGTTGTTGGCTCCATAGAGCACAAGCCCGACAGCTGTTGCATACATGGGCTTGTTTACCACCTCCACCAGCCCTGTTATGCCCTTGGGATATCCCAGCCTGGCAGGGGCATTGAATATCTGCTCTGCCAGTTCAGCAGTGCCTGCCAGCTCCGAAGAGCCGCCGGTTACCACCACCCCTGAGCTGATCTTGTCGTCAAACCCTGAGCGGACCAGCTCCTGGTGGATGAGGGTGAATATCTCCTCCACCCTTGGCTCTATTATCTCCCCAAGGATCTGGCGTGATAACACCTTTGGCTTTCTCCCCCCAACACCCGGCACCTCGATGGTCTCGTCCCTGCCGATCATGGAACATAGGCTGCAGCCATACTTGATCTTGATCTTTTCCGCCTCCGCCCTCGGGGTCCTGAGTCCCACTGCAATGTCGTAGGTCACATTGTCTCCCCCCAGGGCCAAGACCGATGTGTGCTTTATGGCACCCTTAGAGAACACCGCCATGTCAGTGGTGCCCCCGCCAAAGTCTATCAATGCAACGCCGAGGTTGCGCTCCTCCTTAGTGAGCACCGCCTCAGAAGAGGCAAGCGATTCAAGCACGATGTCGCACACATCCAGCCCTGCCCGGTTTGCGCACTTGATGATATTCTGGGCCGATGTGACAGCGCCGGTTACGATATGGACCTTTGCCTCCAAGCGCACCCCTGACATGCCAAGGGGATCCATGATTCCATCCTGATCATCCACGATATATTCCTGGACCAGGGTGTGGATTACCTCCCTGTCCATTGGGATGGCAACAGCGCTTGCCGCCTCTATCACCCGGTCTATATCTTTTTGGGTAACTTCCCTGTCCTTGAGGGCTATAACACCGTGGCTGTTGAAACCCTTAATGTGCCCGCCGGCAATACCGGCATAGACTGAGCTTATCTCACAACCAGCCATGGTCTCGGCCTCCTCCACTGCCTCTTTGATGGAGTTGACCGTGTGCTCGATATTGATGACTACACCCTTTCGGAGTCCTTCAGAAGGATGGCTTCCCATGCCGATCACCTCTATGCCGTCAGGCCTCACCTCGGCCACCACCGCGCATATCTTTGTAGTCCCAA
>JAMOVZ010000230.1 GCA_027061865.1 Desulfobacterales bacterium | reverse complement strand
TGATTACGCCAAGGTGCTGCTCATTATTGACCAAAACAGCGCTGTAGATTGCTTGCTGCAAAGATCCAGGTCGCGCGGGATGCTCAAGGGGGGCTCAGGGGAGCTTTGCAAGCTGGACTATATCTCTGAGTCTAGCGATGTGGTGGTAGGAGATATGGTGATTACTTCCGGGCTTGCAGGGGTTTACCCTAAGGGGCTGCCTGTGGGCAAGGTGGTGGAGGTGGTGGATGTGCCGGGGGCCCTTTTCAAGGATGTGAGGGTGAAGCCCTCAGTGGATTTTTCCAGACTGGAAGAAGTGCTGGTCATTATAAGGGGTGGATAGGTTTGGAAGACAGGGTTAAGGGAACAGCTATTTTTTATTCGCTGTTATGGATGTTGGGAGTGGCCTGGACACTCCTGCAAGGCCACTTGAGCAGTTCAAGCCTTTGGAGCTTTCTTGGCCTCGACCTCATCACAATCCTTATCGCCTATGTATACCTCATTTATGGCGGCCTCCATGGTGCGGCATTTGCCATTGGCCAGGGATTGGTGGTGGATATTTTCTCAGCAGGTCCTGCGGGATTTTTCCTGACACTTTATTTGGCGGTATGTGGATTAGTGGTTCTTTTGAGCAGGCTTTTTGATCTTTCCAATCCAAAAGGGCAGTGCTTTATCAATGGCTACGCAATGCTTATGATGAAGGCCATCTTTTTCCTGCTCCTTTACACCTTCTCCTATAGGGTTGTGCTAGATCAAAAGACGGTGCTTTTCGGCCTCATGTCCGTGTTGGTCACTGGCCTATGCGCGCCGTTGTGTTTTGCCATACTGGAGCTTTTCAAAGGGCGCATTGTTGTGATAGAGGCCATGGGTGAGACAGGGCTCTTGGCGCCCCAGCGCCCCGGTGGATTTGAGGAGGAATATCTGAAGGATATTGAAAACATCAGACCTTGATCCAATATCTGCGGAGACCTTGCAGAGACAACTGAAAAAGGTGATGGTGGTGGTCATCATCACCTTTGGGGTGCTATTGCTCAGGCTTTGGACGCTTCAGGCCCTGAAAGGCCAGCAATATAGAGAAAGATCCGAGCATAACAGGATTCGGCTGAAGGACATTCCCGCATCCAGAGGCCTGATTCTTGACACCAACGGCCACAGGCTCGCCGAAAATCATCCCTCCTATGACCTGTATATCATTCCAGAAGATATTCGCTCCCCAAAGAGCCTTTTTGGGCGGCTCAATATGCTTGTTGGAATAGATTCAGAGGCTGCGTACAAGGAATTTTACAGCAAAGGGCGGAGGAAACCTTTTAGCCCCATCTTGCTGAAAAGGGGGATCACACGAGATCAGCTGGCCCTCGTTGAAACCCATCGTTACAACCTTCCAGGGGTAGTGATCCGTGTAAATCCTGAGAGATATTATCCTCACCAAGCTTTGGCTTGTCATGTGTTGGGTTACCTGGGGGAGATCACCCAGAAACAGCTCAGGAGCAATCGGTTCCCTTATAAGAAGGCTGGCGACTTGGTGGGAAAGGCCGGCGTGGAGTTGAAATGGGACCGCTGCTTGAGTGGAGTGAGGGGGGGAGAGCAGATCGAGGTGGACGCTGAGGGCAGAAAGATAGCAGTGCTGTCCAGGCGGCCGCCTGAGCCTGGGGCAAATGTGTTCTTGAATATAGATTTTAGACTTCAGCAGGTGGCAGAGGCTGAGTTGGAAGGGAAAAGGGGAGTGGTTGTGGCCATGGAGCCTGCCACTGGAAGGCTCCTGGCCTTGGCAAGCAGCCCTGGTTTCGATCCCAATATCTTCATAAAAGGCATTGATAAGGCCACATGGAAGACAATGGTGAGTTCCAGACAGTATCCGCTGCAAAACAGGGCCACCTCAGGGATGTTCCCCCCCGGCTCAGTATTTAAGATAGTAGTGGCACTGGCCGCCTTGGAGGAGGGGCTCGTTGACCCAGAAGAGAAGATCTTTTGCGGTGGGACCTTTAAACTGGGAAACAGGGAGTTCAGGTGCTGGAAGAAAGGAGGTCATGGAGAAGTAGACCTTCACAGGGCGCTGGTGGAGTCGTGCGACGTTTACTTCTACAACCTGGGATTGGCCCTGGGGGTGGACAAAATTGCCGAATATGCGAGGAGATTGGGGCTGGGAGTGAAGACGGGTTTTGATCTGGACTTTGAAAAAGAGGGGTTGGTCCCCACAAAGAGGTGGAAATTAAAGAAATGGGGACAGAGGTGGCAAGGGGGAGAGACCCTTTCGCTTGCTATTGGCCAGGGATTTCTCCTGGTCACTCCCATTCAAATGGTCGATATGCTATCGGCTGTCTTTAATGGGGGGTTTCTCTATGCCCCTCAAGTCACAAAGTATGTGGGAAAGACCGGGGGGCAAGTCAACTTCAAGTTCAGGCCCAAGGTGAGAGGGGTGGCAGGAATCGCTGGCGAGCACCTGGAGAGAATAAGGCAGGCCTTGGTGGGGGTTGTAAACGAGCCCAGGGGCACCGGCCGGAAGGCGGCCATTGAAGGGATTGTGGTGGCAG
>JAMOVZ010000229.1 GCA_027061865.1 Desulfobacterales bacterium | reverse complement strand
ACATCTTCCAGTTCATCGGGCATATGCACGAGGCCCACGTTTTTGCCCCCCAAGGCCATCTGCAAGGCCTGATCAATCTGGGCCATGGTTATACCATGGAGTGCTGCCTTCTGTTTGTCTACGACCAGATCGTAACGGGGTTGATCCTCTTCCATATACCAGTCCGTATCCACCACGCCCGGGGTTTCATCAAAGATCTTGAGGATCTTTTTTGCAATCTTCCTTTGTCGTTCATAGTCAGGGCCATATATTTCAGCTACCAGGGTGGACAGCACCGGTGGGCCAGGGGGCACCTCTGCTATTTTCACCCTTGCCCCGTACTTGTCCGCGATACGCTTCAAGGCCGGCCTAACCCGCTTTGCGATTGCATGGCTGGCCTTTTTCCTGTGGTGTTTGCCTACAAGATTGACCTGGATGTCTGCCACATTAGGCCCGTGGCGGAGATAATAATGTCTGACCAGTCCGTTGAAATTATAAGGAGAAGCGGTTCCCACATAGATTTCATAATCAGTTACTTCATTTACGGTCTTCAGATAATCTCCCATCTCCATGGCCACGGCCCCGGTTTGCTCGAGTGTCGCTCTCTCGGGCATATCAATAATCACCTGGAACTCGCTCTTGTTGTCAAAGGGGAGCATCTTTACCCGTACGAACCCGATACCCAGCAGCGCTATGGCAGCAAGTAACAGCAGCACAACACCCACAAGAAATATCCATCTCCACAGGGGTGAATGTATCAGGGGCCCCATAAACCGCCGGTACATTCGGACGCTCCAGTCCTCACGTTCTTCGATATTCTCATGCTCTCCCACCCCTCTTTTCTTGAGCAGCCTGAGGGATGCCCAGGGTGTGACTATGAACGCAACGAGCATGGAAAAGATCATGGCAGCGGAGGCCCCCACGGGAATGGGCCTCATGTAAGGACCCATGAGCCCTCTCACAAACGCCATGGGTAAAATGGCAGCGATCACGGTAAGGGTAGCAAGAATCGTCGGATTTCCTACCTCATCGACGGCCTCTATTGCCACCTCCGCCAAAGGTCTTCCCTTATTTTCTGGCAACCTGAAATGACGCACTACATTTTCCACAACTACGATCGCGTCATCCACAAGTATCCCTATGGAGAAAATCAGGGCAAACAATGTGATGCGGTTGAGCGTGTAGCCATATAAATAAAAGATCGCTAAAGTAAGGGCTAACGTCACAGGGATTGCAAATGCCACAACGCCGGCTTCTCTTCGGCCCAAGGTAATCCATATGAGCAGACTTACGGAGAAAACGGCCAGGAACATGTGGAATATGAGTTCGTTGGCCTTTTCTTCAGCGGTCTCTCCATAGTTTCGAGTGATAGTGACATGGACGTCATCGGGGATTACACTGCCCCTCATCTCTTCCACTTGTTTCAGAACCCTGTTGGCCACGGTGATGGCATTGGCGCCCTTTCGCTTTGCAATGCTCAGGGTGACGGCAGGGAAGGTGCCGTAAGGTGAATGCTCGGGTTTGATGCCTTTTTCCTTAGATGATGGGCCAAGCCCAAGCATTACGTATTGATCAGGTTCCTGGGGCCCGTCCACTATGTCTGCCACATCGCGCAGGTATACGGGTTTGCCATTGTATACTCCAACTATGACTCTGCCTACGTCCGCGGCGTCTCTCAGAAAGCCCCCTGTGTGGACCAGGATCTCTCCTTCAGGAGAGGGGTAACTTCCAGTTTGGGATTCCACGTTAGCCTGATGGAGCATTTGAGCGATACGAAGGGGATCTGCATGATAGGCTGCCAGGCGCACAGGATCCAATAGTACCTTTATCTGTCGCCTATATCCACCGATGAGCGTGGTTACGGACACATTTTTTTCGTGTTTGATGTTGTCTTCAACTTCGGCCGCTATTCTGCGAAGTGTGTAATGGTCTTCCTTTTCAGACCAAAAGGTGAGGGCCAAAATTGGCACGTCATCAATGGAGCGGGGTTTGACCAGTGGAGGGCTGACCCCATGGGGGATCCTATCAAAGTTGGCCAGAAGTTTTGATTGAAGCCTTACGATGGATTTTTCCTCGTCCTGCCCCACATAGAACCGCACCACGGTCATGGACATGCCAGGACTGGACGTGGAATAGATGTATTCCACACCTGGTATTTCCCATAAGAGCTTCTCCATTGGTTTTGTTACCCTCTGCTCAACCTCTTTTGCGCTTGCCCCGGGCATTTGGACAAAGATATCTATCATAGGAACGATGATTTGGGGCTCCTCCTCCCGAGGAAGGGCCACTAAAGCCCCCAACCCAAGCAGAACAGAGGCAATGATTATGAGAGGAGTAAGCTTGGAATCAATAAAAAACCGGGCTACCTTTCCCGCTGGTCCCAGTTTCCTTTTCATGAGACACCCTCCAGCCTTGCTCCATCAACTATATCAGGGGGTAGAACAGAGACAATTCTCTCACCTGGCTCCAGACCTGACAAAATCTCTACTTGGCCATCTGTGTATCTCCCTGTTTTGATCAACCTAAAATGGG
>JAMOVZ010000228.1 GCA_027061865.1 Desulfobacterales bacterium | reverse complement strand
TATGTCGCGGTAATATTCGTACACAAAAGTCTCCGGGAAACGCTCCCTTATCTCGGAGGCGGCCTGAAGTGTGGCGCTGCAGCAGATTCGAGAACAGTATTCATTAAACACTCCGTCCTTATCAGGCTCATGAATCCCTGGAATCTGCCTGCTGCCGACACAATGAATCATGGCCACCCGCCTGATTTTCTTCCCGTTTATCTCCAAGTGCCTTCCTGAATTCTGATTTTCCGCCATCGCCTTGATTAGGTCAGGCAGTGTGATGACTTCTGGATATTTGCCAAAACCATACTCCCCATAATGGGGTTCATAGGTCTTAAAGCCGGTGGCAAACAAGATGACACCCGTATCTAAGGAAATCTCTTCCCTTTCCACCGGGATGCCTGAGGGATAAACACCCGCAAAGGGCAGAAATTCCCCGACTCCTTTTTTATGAGTCTCAAAGGCGTTGAGTTTTTCAAGGTCATCAGGGTCTTCAGGTGGCTTGCGCTCAACCATAAGATTGAAATTGCCCACATATCCCTCATAGCCCACCACCTTGGCACATGTGTATACTTTTATGTTAGGGTCTTCGAGGACCTGAGAGGCCAGCTCTTGGATCAAGTCAGCAGCAGATTCCCCGGTGGGCACCAGTTTGTCCAGGTTTGCGGCCTGCCCGCCCAGGAAGGGCGATTTTTCAATCAGGACTACTTCAAGGCCCCGCATAGACAGATCCTTGGCAGCTCTGAGCCCTGCCATTCCACCCCCAATAACGGTCACGTGCCGCTTGGCCTCCACCCTGATGGGCTCAAGTTCTTTTAGGTATTTCGCCTTTTCAACCGCGGCAGCCACCAGGCATGCTGCCTTATTAGTGGCCGGATCGCCATGGTGAACCCAACTGACCTGCTCTCTTATGTTTGCATGCTCATATAGATAAGGGTTAACCCCAGCCCTTGCCACTGCCGCCCTGAAGGTTGTCTCATGGAGGCTTGGGGCACATGAGGCCACCACTACCCGGTTCACCAGGCCCTTTTTCAGATCCTCCAAAATCAATTCCTGCCCGGGATCAGAACACATAAAGGTATTGGTGCGGGCCACCGCCACCCCAGGCCATTTCTCTATCCTTTGGCGCAACTGCTCAACGTCTACATGATCAGATATGTTGCCGCCACAATGGCAGATATACACTCCAACCTTGATTTCTTGTTCTTGTGAGACTGTTGCGTTTTCCTTTTCACCCATGTTTCTTACTCCCTGGCCGTCAATGTAAACTAAGGTTTAGGCTGCCGCCCTTGCACGGGCCTCCATGGCGGCAAGATATTTTGAGGCTTCCATGGCTGCGGCCCCTGCTTCAGCGATAGTGTCGACGATGTCTTTGGGACCGGCTGCCACTCCAGCCACAAACACGCCATCCATCTCAGTGAGGCAGGGGGCCAATTTGGGCTTAACCGTCTTGATGAATTTATCAGAAGCTACAGATACATCACAGATGCCTTCAGGGTTCCATTCAGGCACCATGCCTAAAGATAGAACAACAAGGTCATGCTCGCGGGTTGCAACACCTCCATCACCCTCCATGGCCTCGTAGCGTACCAGCACGGTCTGGTCATCACCCTGCTCAAGCTTTGCCACTTTGGCCTTTACAAATTCGATTCCCATGGCCTTGGCATTCTGGAAGAACTGCTCGTATCCCTTTCCAAATGCCCTGATGTCCATGTAGTAGATAGTAATTTCTGCGAGCGGAAGTGCGCCTGAAAGCAGCATGGCCTGCTTGATTGCATACATGCAGCAAACCCTGGAACAGTAAGGGATGCCCAGGCTCTTGTCTCTAGAGCCAGCACACTGCACATAGGCGATAGAGTCGGGTTCCTTGCCGTCAGAGGGCCTCAGCACCCTCATGTAAGGCCCATGAGGGGCAAGCAATCTTTCCATCTGAAGGGATGTGATCACATTGTGAATTTTACCCTCTCCGTATTGTTTCTTCTGCTCCAGGGGGGTGAGTTCAAAACCAGTGGTGAGCACTGCGGTCTTGACCTCAATGGTGAACTCTTCGGGCTGCTGGAAATAGTCCACCGCATCAGTGGGACAGACCTTTGCACATTTTCCGCAAAGGGAGCAATTTTCCACATCCAAGAGAGCTATTTGAGGGATCGCATTGGTAAAGGGAATGTAGATGGCTTTGCGTGCCGTAAATCCTCCCTGTTCATGGTCAGGGACCATTACGGGACAACCATACTCACATTGCCGGCATCCTATGCATTTTTCAGAATCCACATAACGGGGCTTTTGAACCACAGAGGCATGGATACTGTCCCCATCCCTGTGAAGATTCCTTAAATCGCAATAAGTGAACAATGTGATGTTGGAGTGATGCGCAGCACTTGCCATCTTGGGCGTTGTAATACAGCTGGCACAGTCGAGGGTGGGAAAGACCTTGGAGAGCCTTATCATCTTTCCACCAATAGAAGCATCCTTTTCTACAATGGCCACCCTATAGCCCTGGTCTGCCAAATCCAGTGCTGACTGCAGCCCTG
>JAMOVZ010000227.1 GCA_027061865.1 Desulfobacterales bacterium | reverse complement strand
GTGATGATGCAAAGGCCGTAATTGTCACCACTCCACAGGCTGTTTCCATTGACGATGTGCGCCGTTCCATAACCTTCTGCAACAAGGTGGGTAACCCAATTGCCGGCATCATCGAGAACATGAGCGGTTTTGTCTGCCCAAAATGCTCTGAGGTCGTGGATATCTTTGGCAGTGGAACAGGTGAAAAGCTGGCAAAAGAGACAAAAATTCCATTTCTTGGTGCCATACCTCTTTCCAAGGATATTGCCCAGGCAGGGGATGTTGGAAAGGCCCTTACAGAGCTTCCAGAGGATCATCCCGTAAAGCAGGAGCTGGGCAAGATCGTAAACAAACTGCTCGCTTAAGGAGGCTTTGCCATAAGGCTCCAGAAGTTTTTGGCCCATGCCGGAGTATGTTCAAGGAGAAAGGCCGAAAGATATATTCGTGAAGGCAGGGTAAGCGTCGATGGCCAGGTTGTGACCGAGCTTGGGACCACGGTGGACCCAAAGAAAAACAAGGTGTTTTTTGATGGAAAACCCGTGGTCCTTTCAGATGATTATGCCTACTTCATGCTCAACAAACCCCCTGGATTTCTCACCACCCTCTCTGATCCCTTCGGACGGCCCACCATCAAGGACCTCATCAAAGACATCGAGAGGCGGGTTTACCCTGTGGGGCGCTTGGACAAAGACAGTCAAGGCCTTTTGCTCCTTACAAATGACGGAGAGCTTTCGTATAGGCTGCTTCATCCAAGGTTCAAGGTTCCAAAGAAATATATAGTTACAGTTGCAGGGCACCCTTCTGCCAAGGTTATTTCCAAACTCGAACAGGGCGTAAAAATAGGCGAGGGCAAGGTGACGCAACCTTGCAAGATCAGACCCTTGGGGCGACGCAAGAGGGAGGCTGTCTTTGAAGTCATCTTGAATGAAGGCAGAAAGAGGCAAATCAGATACATGTTTCGCGCCGTTGGATTCAAGGTGACAAAGCTCATACGTACAGAAATGGGGCCGCTGAAGCTGGGAGACCTCCCCATGGGCAAGTGGCGGAGGCTTGATAAATCCGAGGTGGATGCCCTGAAAAAGGCAGCAGGTTTTTAGTCAGGCCAAAAGGGAGTTGCCTCACGTTCATTTGAAATTGGTGCTACAGAAAGCGCTTCTCTAGTGCTGCATATCGTAGTATAAGAGATGTTCTTTTAAGGTTCCGGGCTGCAGTCAATTTTGACAATTTGAATTGAAGATTCCATTTCAGAGGCAGCCATCAGAAACTTTGAAAATTCGCTTTGGAAACTGATATGAGTGATAGAGCCATTCTGGGTATATTCAGGGAAAAATCCCATTCACCAATGCGGGAGTATGACGACGAGGCCATACTCAAGGAGACTGCTGCAGCACTTTCTGAAAGGATAGGCAGGCAAATTCCCCTGTTGAGTCCCCAAGAATTTCTGGATGCAGGTCTTGATTTTAAGCCTGAGCTCATATTCTATATGTGTGAAGAAGAATCCTGTTTGAAGAAACTAAGGGATATTCGCGAATCCATGGGTTGCACCCTCGTAAATACGGTAGAGGCCGTTGAGAATACCTTTAGGGCCAGGATGTTGGATATCCTGTCTCATGAGGAATTCTTCCCTTCGAGCAAGATAATAAGCTCGGGCGAGACTGTCTCCCAATGTCCAGAAGGTGGTGTCTGGCTCAAGAGGGGGGATTTTCACGCTATTGAAAGTGAAGATGTCATATTTGTAGACTCCCCGGACAAATTCAATGATGCCCTGAGCCGGTTTGCCAAAAGAGGGATAAAGGACGTTGTGGTACAACACCATATAGAGGGCGATATAATAAAATTCTACTCCATCACCAACTTTCAGAAGGGAAAAGAGTACTGGTTCAAATGGTTCTATCACAAGGAACAGGATCTCAAGGGTTACAAATTTTCAGAAACTCAGCTACTCCACAGATGTCAGAAGGCCGGGAGCCTCTTGGGGCTGGAGATTTTTGGTGGAGATGCCATTGTCCAGCCCGATGGCAACATATTTGTCATTGATGTGAACGCATGGCCCAGTTTTGCCCTGTTTAGAAAGGAGGCTGCCCGAGGAATTTCCAACCTTCTTGGGGATAAGTTGGACGAGATGGCCGGCTCCGTGCACACCGAAGTTTCAGGGCAACAGTCCCGGCCCCTAAATATAATCCCTTCGTAGAAAGGAGAAGGCGAGGTGGCTGCACAAAATAAGGTGTTCAAGGTTCCAGGGCCCAAGTCAGAGGCCCTCTTTAATGAGGAGGCACGCTACATGGCTCCCGGACTCCAATCAATAGGGCTCTTTTCGCGCATTGTAGTCAAACGCGCAAAGGGTGTTTGGGTTGAGGATATCGATGGCAACCGCTACATAGATTTCACTGCTGGAATCGGGGTTGGAAGTCTGGGCCATGCCCACCCCCACTACGTGGAGGTCCTCTGCGATCAGGTGGCAAGGGCCAACTATGGCAGCTTCTCCAGCGAGAACAGGGTGGAGTTCCTTCGTCTTCTCACCTCAGTGGCCCCCG
>JAMOVZ010000226.1 GCA_027061865.1 Desulfobacterales bacterium | reverse complement strand
ACTCGTCAGAAAATCTCCTTCTTCCCACTTTGGACCCCCTTTCTAAGACTTGCTATCTTCACTTTACCATATTGTCCCATTTTTGGGGTCCACTATAGAGCTTGGTTATGTACCATTTTCCAAAGAAGATGCTGAGCTTATTTTCCAGGTTCTTGAAGAACGCCACGAAAGGCGCCCAGTGATAATTACCACCAACCTGGGTTTGGGTGATTGGACCCAGGTCTTCGGAGACCCAACTCTTACAGCAGCACTGCTGGATAGGGTGACGCACAACGCTTTTATCATAAACTGTACCTGGGATAGCTACAGACTTAGGGAAACCCTTAAAAGGAGGTCAAAGGCAAAAAAACACTGAAATGCACTAGCACTACCCCCAGTGTTGTGGTGGGACACGAACCATTTATTAACCAAGGGGTGGGTCAAAATTGAGTTGCCACAATGGGTCATTTTTCAGTTGCCATTTCCACTTCCAAGTTGCTAAAAGTTTCATCTTAGGGCCTCTAGTAGCTGGAGGGCGTTTTTGGGAGCATGTCCCTGAAAGTCATTGTCAAAGTAAATAAATCCAGGCGTATTCCAGCGTCTCAATTTCTTGGCCCATTGGGCAATTTCTTCCTCAGTGTAGCATGAGGCATAAAGTTTTTTTGAACCATGAAGCCTTATATATAGAAACTCGGCTGTGATTGCTTCGTGGTACGGGTACCTCCCAGCAGTATCGGAGATGCAAAAGGCGATATTGTGAGACCTTATCAGTTGTAAGGCCTCCTCTTGAATCCAGCTCTTGTGCCTGACTTCCAAGGCGTACCTGAAGCCCCTTTTCAGCAAGCTGAAAAAGCCCTCTGCCAATGAGGGGTCGAACTGCAGGCTTGGGGGGAGTTGGAACAGTATCACGCCGAGCTTTTCCTGGAGGGGCTCCACCGCCCCATAAAGCCTCCCCAGGGGCTCTTGGCAGTCCTTGAGCCTTCGGGTGTGTGTGATAAATTTGCTGGCCTTTATGGACCAAAGGAACCCCTTGGGGGTGCGGTCATACCAGCGCTTGAATGTAGAGGGGGCAGGGAGGCGGTAAAAGGTGGCATTCAATTCAACCGTATCAAAATGCTCTGCATAATACTCCAGCCACTTTGATTGAGGCACATCTTCGGGATAGAAAATACCACGCCAATGTCTGTAATTCCATCCAGAGGTTCCTATCCTCCACCTAAAGGCCCTGTCCTCATTCATCGCTCACTCCCCAACCCAGCCCTGTTTTCCAGGATTGTCTAGGTCTTTGCCTTTGCTATCTTTTCGTAAGCAGGCTGGAATTCCTTCCAGATCTTGTAACCGAGGCGTTTTTGGGTTTCAACTATCTCTTTGAGAACTTGAGCATCAGTCAAAGGATTTATCAATACCGCCCTCAGGACCACGATCTTTTGGGGCCTGTAGCGGGTTGCTTCCAAAGTGGTGCGTGAGACAAAGGTGGTGTCATCGAGCCTCAATGCCTTGTGGAGCTTGATGTTCATGGCATTTATTATGTGGTTTGCCTTTTTGAGCTTGTGGAGCGCCTCTTTTGCCTTCTCTTGAGGGCTTATCATATCCTTGTTTCGGCCGTCACGGCGGGCAAACCCTCCTGGATGGCGGGCAAGCCTTTGCCATTCATGGAGTTGATCTTTGACATGGGATGGGACAAATCGATAGGTGAGAATAAAGAGTTCAGGGGTGTTGAGGATTTCAAAGGAGCTTGCTTCTTCCAAGATGTCTATCATATTGAAGGTGGATTCCCTCGCCCTGCGAAACAGCAGTCCATACCCTTCCCTTCCTATGATCTTTAGGGCTGCCCATGGTTTCAGGCACGAAAATGGCCTGGAACCCTCGATAGTAAAGCGGCCGGTGTCAACCGAGTTTCTCCGTATGATATAACGCGAGGCTTGTTTGATTAGATTAAGGTCTTTTTCGCTCCTGAATAGCACGATTCCCATAGCCATGGGGCAGTATAGGAGCTTGTGGGCGTCGATAGACACTGAATCGGCTTGATCAATCCCCCTAAGCATTGGCCGGTACTCGTCCACAAGCAGGGCTGAGCCCCCCCAACAGGCATCCACATGATAGTGTGCCCCCACCTCTCTAGAGATCAAGGCTAGTTCGGAGAGGGGATCGATATTCCCGGTCTCGGTGGTTCCAGCAATCCCTATTATGGCCAGGATCTTGACTTTTCCCTCTTTTGAGTTGTCTTGGAAGGTCTTGATCCTCCTCTTCAATCTTTTTATGTCAATGCGGTTAAAATCATCCACAGGGATCTCGATCACGTTTTCCTCGCCAAGCCCCAGTAACCCTGCCGCCTTTCTGATCGAATAGTGCCCGCGGGTGGAGACAAGGATGACCGCCCTATCAACCCCATAATATCTAAGGGTCCTTTCCATCCCTGCCACCCTGGCACCAGGAAAATTCTTGTCAGGGGGGAAGGCCTTCTCCCTTGCCACCATCAGGGCTGTGAGGTTAGCCAGTGTTCCGTCGGAGGTGATATTTCCGAGCGCCACCCTGGG
>JAMOVZ010000225.1 GCA_027061865.1 Desulfobacterales bacterium | reverse complement strand
CACGGCCAACCCAAGAACTAATCCCAATTTAAACCTTTTCATCTCTCTCCTCCTTTTTTTGAGTAAGTTAACCCCCGAAACTATAATGTCCTAACATATATCCCGATACCAACACCAATAAGTTGAGTGTTACAGCCAAACGGCAGCAGGATTCTATTTCTCCAAAGAGATGTTGTCAATGAAAATCCTGGATTGATAAGATATGGCTAAATATTGTAAAAGCTTATTAATGCTTATAATGGGGCAGGGGGCTGGTATGGAAGGGATGATTTTGAAGATATGAACACACTTTCAGGAAAGTTCGCACGATTTTCAACCCAAGTAAAGTTTGAGACGCTCTTGGGAGGCCGGGCAGAAAGGATCAAGCTCTTTGTCTTGGATTGGATTGGTTCGGCCTATGCTGGAGGTAGGGAAAAACCTGTAAAGATGCTCTTGGCCGTTTCCGGAGATCTGGGCGGGAGTCCTGATTCCACAATAATAGCAAGTAATTCAAGAGGCCCTTGCCTTCTGGCCGCACTGATAAATGGGGCCTCTTCCCACGTGGTTGAAATGGATGATCTTCACAGGGAATCCGTCTTGCACCCAGCTGCAGCCATATTGCCTGCGGTATTTGCCGTTGCAGAACGAGAAAGGGTCTCGGGCCGGGAGCTGATCGTTGGGGCGGCGGTGGGCTATGAAGTTGGGATCCGCGTGGCCTTGGGGGCGGGGAAGTCCCATTACAGATATTGGCATACTACAGGCACATGCGGCACCTTTGGGGCTGCTGCAGGCTCCGGTAAAATCCTTGGGCTTGATGAGGATCAGTTTGTATGGGCCCTTGGCTCGGCTGGCACCCAAAGCGCAGGGCTCTGGGAATTTTTGGCTGAAAGCGCCATGAGCAAGCAACTCCATGCAGGCAAGGCGGCCATGAATGGGCTTCTTGCCTCATTGCTTGCCAGGGAGGGGTTCACAGGGGCGGGCAGGATTTTAGAAGGAGAAAAAGGGTTTTTTAAGGCCACCTCCACTGACTATGATCTCCAGAGGTGCGTGGAGGGCCTCGGAGAGGATTTTTTCTTTACCCGCAACTCCCTGAAATATTACCCCTCCTGCGGACATACCCACTCTGCCATAGAGGCTGCTGTCAAGGCCACAGGCGCCAAGCGAATGGCCCCTGAAGAGATAGAAGAAATCAGGGTCCTCCTTTACAAAGAAGCAATAGGGCTTCTTGGAGACGTGAGGCCGGTCACCCCTTATCTTGCAAAGTTCAGCATCCCTTTCTGCGTAGCCCTGGCCGTTGGCTCTGGCGAGGTCAAAAGGGAGGATTTCAGTCAAGAGCGTATGCAGGACCCCCGCATCAGGAAAATAATGGAACTAATCAAAGTCATGGAAGATAAGGACCTTACCGCCCAGTACCCGCACAAGTGGCCGGCTGTTGTGGAGATAAGCACCCGTGGGGGCAAAGTCCTTCGGGGCAGCAATGACTATCCAAAAGGAGATCCTGAAAACCCGCTCACTGAAAAAGAGGTGGTGGAAAAGTTCATGTCCCTTACAAAAGGTATCCTACCGGCTTCAAAGGCCAACAATATGGTTGAAAAGGTGTTGAACCTGGAAGAGGTCGAGGACGTAAGCAAACTGCTCCAGCCATAATTGCCCATATACCACCCTTTTCCCCAAAACTCTCTCTCTCCGGAAATGCCGAAGGGCTGTCTTGTGATTTCCTCTACTCTCCGTGCTGGTAGCTTGTCTCTTTTCTTCTTTCACCATACCTTTCAATCATGCTTTCAAGCTCTTTCCGGACTTCCTCCCGCAGCGATTCAGGCTCAAGCACCTCTGCATGGCTTCCCCAGCTCATGACCCAGAATTTTATCTCCTGTATCCCCTCGGCGTTTACCTCGAAGATTATGGAGCCGTCATCTTGCTGCTGGATCCGCTGGCCCTCGTGCCATATCTTTTCCTTGATGTAGCCTGCCACCTCGGTCGAAAACCATATCTTCACCTCTACGGGCTCCCCCTTGAAGACCCCAAAGCTCTGGCCCATAAACTCATCCAAGCTGAAATCCCCTGGCACCTCAAATGTCTCCTTTGTCTCATGGAGCATTTTTATTCGGTCCAGGGCAAATATGCGGACTTCCTCTCTCTTGTGACAATAGCCTATCAGGTAAAACGACCCATTGAAAAACCAGACCCTGTATGGGTCCACCCTCCGCCGTGCCGTGCTCTTGCGGCTCATAGTGTGATAAATAATTTCAATGGTCTTTCTGTTAGTGGCTGCATCATTGACCCTGTTGATGATCTCCCTGAATTTAGCATAGGGCTTGTAAGGCTTGATGCCGATATGGAGGGTTTGCTCAAGGCTCTCCAGGTATTTTGTAGATTCAGGGGGAAGGGTGGCCTTTATCTTCTGGGATAGGGATTTGAGCGAGTTATAAAACACTGTGTCCTTGAAGACCTTGAGCATGTTGAGCCCAAAGTAGAGGGCGATCAGTTCGGGCAGGCTGAATGGCACGGGTATCTGGTGCTTTACCGTGTCAAGCAGTGAC
>JAMOVZ010000224.1 GCA_027061865.1 Desulfobacterales bacterium | reverse complement strand
CAGCAAGAGGGCTGCAAGTAGGTGGCTTGCATGACTGTTCAAAGTTGAGGGCTGTGAATTTCCCAAACTTCTTTGGAGTATCCGGCGGAATCTGCTCCTGGCCGCTTCCATGATCGATTTAAGGGGACAAAGTCTTGGCTCTGCCATGAGTACGATATATCTGCCATCGCTCAGATACCCGCCGCATGCAAAGCCTTTCGCCTTCATTGCCCCTTCAAAGTTATACCGCCCCGGATTGTTGAAATTTTTAAAAGGAGCCAGCGTCAAAGGAAGACTCAACCGTTGACCGGGGTCGATATCAGGCATATTGCGGTAGACCGTAATCCTTATCTTTTCCTCCACGTTCAGGAGCAATCCCTTGTATAAGACCTTGGTTACTAAGAGGTTAAGTTTCGCACTCCCTTCTGCTTTAATAGCCGGACGCTCAAGCAGGATTGCTTCCACCGTGACTCTCGGCCTTGTCTGGGCCAGGCTCATGAGCTTAGGGGATTTATGAAAGGCTAGGTCAAAAATTATCCCGCACAAAAAAAAGATGCCTAAGCACAAGGCAAAGCGCCCTTTTTTTGAGAACAGCCACAGAATAAGCAATATCAGGATAGAGATTGTGACTAAGGGAATTGAGGCCGAGCAGAGATGCCGAGTGAAGTGGCACAGCAAGATTCCCGCACCCAGTGACAAGAGCAAAGGGACCAAGGGACGGTTGCTCCAAGGCGCGGGGGCTTTTATGTCATTCCTTTTCTCTCCAGATTTTAGCACCGAGGGCCCTGAATTTTTCCTCTAATCGCTCATAGCCGCGGTCCAGGTGGTATATCCGATGGACTTGGGTGAGGCCACCCTGGGCCACAAGACCGGCCAGAATCAAAGAAGCGCTTGCACGAAGATCAGTAGCCATTACAGGTGCGGCCAAAAGCTTGTTTTTCCCGCGCACCAAGGCTTGGTTGGAATTAATTTCTATGTCAGCCCCCATCCTTCTCAATTCGCTTACATGAATAAATCTATTTTCAAAAATGGTCTCTCTAATCATGCTCCAGCCATCAGCAATACACATAAAGGCCATGAATTGGGCCTGAAGATCAGTGGGAAAACCAGGATAAGGCAGGGTCTTGATATCAACACTTTGAACTTTCTCAGGCCCCATTACATGGATAGCCCCTCGCGAGATCTGGATCTTCGCCCCGGCTGATTCAACTTTTTCCAGGAGGGCTGTCATATGTTCAGGCCTGCAATTTTCTATCCTTACATCTCCCCGGGTCATGGCAGATGCAATTAGGAATGTCCCAGCTTCTATCCTATCCGGTATTATGTCATGGTCAGCTGGCCTGAGTTCCTCTGCTCCTTGAATGGTGATGGTGTCGGTGCCGTCACCTTCTATTTGCGCCCCCATCTTTCTAAGAAATATGGCAAGGTCTTGGACCTCGGGTTCTTTGGCGGCATTCCTCAAAACAGTAGTACCTTTGGCCAGGGCGGCGGCCATCATTATATTCTCGGTCCCTGTGACCGTGGGGATATCGAAAAAGATATCGGCGCCCCTGAGCCTCCTCGCCCTGGCATTTACATAACCCTGGTCCAGATACATATCCACCCCCATCTGGGCCAAGGCCTTCAGATGGAGGTTAATAGGCCTTGCCCCTATTGCACATCCTCCAGGCAGTGAGATCTTGGCTCTTCCATAACCGGCAACCAGTGGCCCTAAAAGTAGGATAGAGGCACGCATGGTTTTTACCAACTCATAGGGAGCTTCATGATGAACCACATTGCTTGTGTCAACAACAAGTTCTTTACCCTTGGATTCAAAACTGACTCCCAGCCGTCCCATTATCTTCTGGATGGTATTCACATCCCTTAGAGAAGGGATATTCTTCAGGTGGTGCGTGCCTCGTGAAAGCAAGGTGGCCGCCAAAATCGGAAGTGCCGCGTTTTTGGCCCCACTTATCTTCACCGTTCCCCGAAGCGGAAGGCCGCCTTCTATTACTATCTTGTCCATCTAACGCCATGCCTCCTGGAAGCGGTCTGAAACAGGGAAATGTACAATGGAAATTAATCCAGTGTCCAAGGGCAGGCTATAGGATTTGTCTGAGTGGGTCAATACCCAAAACGGATCCTGCAGGATGTAAGATAAAGGCTTTTAAGGGTAAGGCATTGACCAAACAGGTGACAAAATCTAAGATGCAGTAAAGAAGCAATCCATCTACTGGTTGATCCCATGAGACAAAGAGCAGTGCAGCCACCTCGGTTTGTTGTCGACCACATGCTGGGAAGACTTGCAAAATGGCTGCGCCTGCTGGGCTATGATGCATGCTATCAACAACACTATGACAGCGGCGAGCTTAAAAGAATGATCGAGGCTGGCAGGCGCCTCATAACTAGGAGCCAAAGGCGAAAAAAAGAGTTTTCCAACGCAATTTATCTGAATTCCGAAAGAGTAAAAGAGCAACTGAAACAGCTCCAGCAAGAAGGGTTGCTGTATCCTCCGGGTTCTCCCTTTTCGCGTTGTATCAGATGCAATTCCCTCTTAATAGA
>JAMOVZ010000223.1 GCA_027061865.1 Desulfobacterales bacterium | reverse complement strand
ACCATAGCATATATGTCCACATCACGTTTTCAGGCTCTTCCCTCTTGAGGGACAGGGCATAAATAAAGCAAAGATAGGTGAAAAGAACCATCAAGGCCGAGCCTAGCACATCGACCAATATGACGGGTTTCATGGAAATGAATAGATCCATCTACTGGGCCTCCTGGCTCTTCTTTTTGAGCTGTCTCAGAGCTAAAAAAAGGAGGGCTACTGCCGGCACACAAATGAGGTGATCCATCTTGAGAAGGATATAAAGGTAACCGGCCGGAGCCTCACTTACTGCCAAGCTCTTGTCCCAACCTTGACCCACAAAAAAATCTCTCGGGAGGTTATGGTCTATAATGTGGCCCACAAAAGCCCAGACATTCCACAAGGCTAAAAGGAGACAGCCATATTGGATGTAGCGCCACGCCCTTTGGAAACCAAGCTCACTCCTGCGTATCCAATAGATGAACAGGAGCATGCTCAACAGGTAGAAGAGGTGGGCCATCTGGTGGGCGTAAAGTCCTTCAGGGGCGGGGTGGACCTGGAGGGCCAATGCCTTTTGGGCGAAAACGAAGATAAAAAAGGGTGTTAAAGTGATGGTTCGCAACAGCATCTCTTTTCTCCTCTTGGTTGGATTTTACAAAAACCCCTATTATCAATTTGGCCCCAAGGGCCTTTTAGGCAAGTTTGGAAAGGGGCCATTTTGGTAATTTAATTGGGGAGTGCAATGAAAATATTGCGCTCCCCCACAATGCCGAGAGACCCAAATCCATTTTGGCAAACTTTTGCTTTGCCAAAAGGTGAATGATACTCATAGACTCTATACTATTCTAGTAAGTGGTGCAACATTTTGATTGCACTAAAGAGGGGGGAATATAATTTATTTTCTTTTCATCTCTGAAATTATGTGCGAGTTGGGATGCCCCTTAACCCTTTGGAATAAAAAGATTTCAGCTCCAACGCCCAATCCTTGGAAGCGCTCCTAGGCTTTGTAATCCGGCAAGGCACGATATTTGCTGAAGGCTATTCTGATTTTCTGCTTAAAATTGGACAAAGATTTTGGCGGTAAAAAATATTGACGGAGGAGAGTTATGGAAAAAGAGGTCTACAGTCTGTGTTTCATGTGTTCAGTTCGTTGCCCTATTAAGGTTACTGTAAAGGATGGAGAGGTAACCTTCATCGAGGGCAACCCCAAGGTGGCCGGCATAGAGGGGAGCCTATGCCCAAGAGGGAGTGCCGGCACCGCGCTCCTTTACGACGACCAAAGGCTCAAGCATCCCCTGATCCGTACTGGTCCACGAGGGTCTGGTCAATGGAGGAAGGCCTCATGGGACGAGGCCCTTGACTATGTGGCGGACAAGTTGAAAGGCATTATAGATGAGCACGGGGGGCACAGTGTGGTCTTGGGCGAAAGGACCCAGCTTGCCACCCACGTGAGCAAGACCTTTCTCAAAGCCATTGGCTCGCCCAATCACTTCACCCATGATGCCATCTGCAAGGGCTCGGTCAATACCGCCTGCCGGTCCCTTTTTGGCTATACCGACGCCCAGATGAGCATGGACTACGCAAACACCAAGCACATCGTGCTATATGGAAGGAACCTTTTTGAAGCCATTGAAGTGAAGGCGGTAAACAACATGATGAAGGGCCTGGAGAGGGGCGCCAAGATGACCTATATTGACCCCAGGGTGACTATCACAGCCACCAAGGCCCACAAATACTTCATGATAAGGCCTGGCACCGATCTCGCCTTTAACTATGCCCTAATCCATGTGATACTGAAAGAGAGGCTGTATGACGCCGAGTACGTGAATAAGTGGGTGCTGGGCCTTCAAGAGTTACAGGACTTCATAACCCCTTATACGCCACAGTGGGCCGAGAAAGAGACAGGGATTCCTGCCCAGGCCATAATAGATTTGGCCCGTGAGGTGAGCAGAGACAAGCCTTCTGTAATCTTTCATTTTGGTTACCGGGGGGCGAATCACACCAATGAAATCTATATGCGGCGGTCCATCATGATTCTCAACGCCCTCATGGGGAGCGTGGAGGCAAAGGGTGGTTTCTTTTTTAAGAAAGGTCCCGGTGAAGTGGGCAGAAAGCCCGCCCAGAAACTAACTGAGCAGAAATTCAAGAAGATCAAGGTCCCCAGATTCGACAAGGTTGGGACCCCTGATTTCCCACTTCCAGATCCAAACCACGGCGTGGGCCAGATGCTGCCTTTTGCCATCCTGAACGAAGATCCATATCCAATCAAGGCACTGATTGCCTTCCGCTTTGACCCGATCATGTCCATTCCTGATACCAATTTGATGAAAAAGGCCCTGGAGAAACTGGACTTGGTGGTATGCATTGACATCAACATGAGCGACATAGCTTGGTACTCTGACGTGGTGCTCCCTGAGTCCACTTATCTTGAGAGGACTGACTGCGTCCAGCAGGCAAACGGCCTCAAGCCCCAAATGTTTCTCAGGCGCCAGGCGGTCGAACCTCGATACGACACAAGAGAAGGGGCCATAATCCTGAAACAGATAGCAGAGAGGATCGGGGTAGGGGAGTACTTTCCGTATGAGAGCATGGAAGACCTGGTGCGTTGGCAGTTGGAGCCCACTGGATTCAAATTGGAAGACTTTGACGCCAAAGGCTTTGTGGCCTACTCCAAGGATCAGATTTTCTGGGATCGGCTCAATGGGCTCAAATTGAAGACCCCTTCAGGAAAGATAGAGTTTAAGTCATCACTCCTTGAGGAAGCAGGCTTTGAGTCATTCCCGGCATACGAGCCTATGCCTTCGCCACCTGAGGGTCACTTCAGGCTGGTGGTGGGAAGAAACGCCCTTCACACCCATGTCTCCACCCAGAACAACCCTTATCTCAATGAATTGTGCCCTGAAAATGTTCTGTGGATCAATGATAAGAAGGCTGCGGAGCTGGGAATAAAGGATGGGGATATTGTCGAGGTGACATCCAGCAAGGGATCGGGCAAGATCAAGGCCTTTGTCACAGACCTGATTCATCCCGAGGCGGTCTTCATGCTTCACGGCTTTGGCCATGAATCCAAACTGGCCGAGAGATCGTACGGTAAAGGGTTGTCGGACAGTGTGCTTCAAGAGAATGTGAGCGATATGATAGGAGGAAGCCCGGGGCTTCATGAAACCTTTGTGAAAGTCCAGGCGGTATGATCTCATTAGCCGGGTTGCGCTTGTTTTTAGTTCACGCGAGTCAAAAAATGTTAGCGGATTAATGGAGGTTACGTAATGAGCAAATATTTTATGTTACAAGACCAGCAGAAGTGTATAGGCTGTCATTCCTGTGAGATAGCTTGCAAGGCCAACAAGGATTTGCCTCCACCGAGCAGGCCTTGTCAAATCATTCCGGTGGGGCCGAAATTCTTCAATGAAAGACCACGGGCTTCATTTATCTTTATGCCATGTTTCCATTGCGAAAACCCGTGGTGCGTGGCAGCTTGCCCCACAGGGGCTATGCAACGCAGGCAAAAAGATGGTATTGTGTTCGTAGATCACTCCTTGTGTGTGGGTTGCAAGACCTGCATTTCAGCTTGTCCTTGGGGAGCGCCTCAATGGAATCCAAAGATAGGGAAGGTGATCAAGTGTGATTATTGTATGGACAGGCTTGACCGTGGACTAAAACCTGTCTGTGTGACTATCTGCACCAGCCATTGTTTGAATTTTAACGTGACAGAAAAGATGCCCGGAATAAAGCGGGAGCGGTACGCTGTCGCTATGGCATCTACGAAAGGCGCTGCTATCCTTGAATAAGGTTTGGCACGCCGTTTCATTCAGTTAGAAACATGCCTTAGATGGCTTATTTTAGAAGACTGGAGGGGCATGACAATGGCCGTTTCCATGTGGGATCTGTAAGGTCCTGGTTGGAAAAGGCCCGAGAGGTACTCTTATGGTAAGCATTAAGATAAATGGAAAAGAGTACGAGGTGGAGGAGGGGAAGCGGCTTCTTCAAGTTTTCAAGGAATTGGGAATAAAGGTCCCCAACATCTGTTATCATGAGGCCCTTTTGCCTGCTGCTGCCTGCAAGCTGTGTGTAGTTGAAATAAGAGAAAAGGGGGGCGCTCCCAGGCCTCGCCTTTCCTGTGCGGTGAAGGCAAAAGCAGGTATGGAGATAATAACAGATAGCGCCATGATCCATCAATTACGGACCGAAGCCATTGGCAATCTGTTGAAGATGGCTCCCCATGCTGAAATCATACATAAGGTGGGCAGGGAATTCGGTTTGGAGACAGGCCCAAAACCTGATGGCTGTATTCGCTGCAGATTGTGCATCCGTATATGTGCCGACATCATAGGAGCAAAGGCCTTAAAGATGGTACGGCGGGAGGGAATAAAGTATGTGGTCCCCTCCGAGGCGGGACGATGTATAGGTTGCGGCACCTGTACAAATATTTGCCCTACCGGTGCAATACGGGCTGTGGATGAGGATAATATCAGGACCATCATGATTCGAGATGAAGTGGTGGGAAGACATCCACTTGAGCGGTGCGAGATGTGTGGGACCTATTTTGCCACTTCCAGTTTCTTGGAACATGTGGAGGAACGGGAAGGCGCCCATCCTAGAGAGAAAGAAAAACACAAGTATTGCCCGATCTGCACTAAACTGCGTGCAAGGACAAAGGTCAAAATTACAGCTCCCCATCTGGAGAAGACCTATGGGGGAAAGCCGCTAGACTGAGTTATGCAGTAATGTCTTGGAAGCGATTAACTTAAAGAAGAGGGATGATGATGGGTACACCTTCTTGCCCTGTGAGCAATACCTTAAATTGGTTGAATGACACCTTGGCGGCTGGCCGTATAACCAGTCCAAAAGGGAGGCGGATCGCCGAAGAGATCGGTGACCTGCTCCGGGATATTGCTATTGGACGTGGCGGCAATGAGCACTTGTCAGCAATCGTGGAGCTAGCCAGGGAGCTGCATGAAGTGGGAAGCCCTGGTTCATCCGAGGCGGCGGCTTACATCTTGAAACAGGTGGAAGAGCATCGGGAAGTGTTTGTAAGTCACATAGAGACCCTCAACTGCCCCACAGGGGATTGTGTCAGGCTAGCTCCTGCACCCTGCCAGATGGCCTGCCCTTCAGGAATAGACGTTCCCACATATGTCACATTGATTGGGCAAGGACGCGATGCAGCGGCAGTAGAGGTGATCAGAAAGGACAATCCCTTCCCATGGGTTTGTGGACTGGTTTGCACAAGGCCTTGCGAATTTATGTGTGTAAGGGCGCGGATTGACACCCCCATAGCCATAAAGCCCCTCAAGGCCTTCGCCTCTGAAAGGGCCTTTTCAGAAGGCACTTACACTAATCCCGAAAAGGAACCGGATCGCGGAAAAAAGGTTTGTATCATTGGAGCTGGTCCTGCAGGGCTGACCGCTGCCTATTATCTGGCCCTCAAGGGGTATGGGGTGACGGTAATAGAGGCGCTTCCCATGGCAGGGGGCATGATGATGGTGGGAATTCCCAGGTACAGGCTCCCTCGCGAGGTGATCGACAGGGAAGTGGCCATGATCGAGGAACTTGGGGTTGAATTCCGTTACAACACCCGGTTCGGTAAAGATGTCACCTTTGATGACCTGAAAGAGGAAGGTTTTGAAGCCTTCTTTTTGGCCATAGGCGCCCATAAGTCTTATAAGCTGAACATCCCGGGAGAGGAAGATTACGAAGGAGTAATTGACGCCATAGAGTTTCTCAGGCGTGTTGCGCTGGGAGAACGGCACATGCCGGGGAAAAGGGTGGCAGTAGTCGGTGGCGGTAACGTGGCAATCGATGTGGCAAGGACCTGCATAAGATTGGGCTGTAGTGATGTAAGGGTGGTTTACAGGAGGACAAGGGCCGAGATGCCAGCAGACCCGGAAGAGGTGGAGCAGGCGGAAGAGGAAGGAGTGGAGTTTTCCTTCCTCTCAATTCCTGTGGAGATAGGCGGGGAGGATGGAAAGGTCAAAGCCCTCCATTGCCTCAGGGCGGAGCTAGGCCCTCCGGACAAAAGTGGCCGCAGGCGCCCGGTGCCTGTAGAGGGGAGCGACCACTTTTACGAAGTAGATGCCGTGATTCCTGCCATTGGCCAGCAGATCGATATGAAGTGTATAGAGTCAGTCAAGGGCCTCAAGTGGTCCAAACGCGATACCCTGAACGTAAACACGGTGACCATGGAGACCTCTGTGGAGGGAGTTTTTGCGGCAGGTGATCTGGTTCTGGGGCCTGCCACTGTAGTGGAGGCCATTGGCGGGGGGAAACGAGCCGCAGAGGCAATCGACAGGTATCTTTCCGGGATTCCGCAACCCAAGATGCCTCCTGTGCCCACACGCAGAGGGATGGCCGAGTGGCTGGAAGTGCCTGCCAGCACGAAGATGGCTCTGAAGAGGCCAGAAATGCCACTGCTGGATGTGGTCCGGAGGCGGGTCACCTTCCAACAGGTAGAACTTGGTTTTACCGAGAACATGGCACGGGAGGAGGCAAGGCGATGTTTGCGCTGTGATGTCTGCAGACGCTGCGGTGAATGCGTCAAGGTATGCCGTGATCAGATGAAAGTGGACGCGCTCCAGTTCGGGCATCTGGATTTTGACAATCCCGTGCCCACGGATTTCAGAAAGACAGAAGAACGGTGCATTTTATGTGGCTCCTGCGCTGAAAACTGCACCAATGAGGCCATAAGGATTGAGGACAGGGGCGATGAGAGGCTTCTCAACTTCTGTGGCACAATTCTTACCAGACAGAAGATTGTATTCTGCAAAGAATGCGGGAAGCCTCTTGGGCCTGCCCGTTACCTGGATTACATCAAGAAAAAGACTGGTGCCATGCCGGTGACAAAAACGGGGCAGTTCGTCTGCGAGGAGTGTGCCAGAAAAGTAAAGGCGGCAGGGATGGCTGTGGATCCCCCCATATTTATGCCAAGGTGATTTGCTCATCTAACCCTTGTCACAATGGCCGGCTCCTGGTAAAATTGACAATAAACTGAAATTTTTCAAGGGAGAATACGTAAAGGAGGCAAGCTGGTGAGTTTCCGTAGAGGACAGAAGGTTGAGATATACAAGAAGTCAGATGATGAGGCATGGCAAGACTACATGGACCGGTATATTGGGCTTCACGGCATCATTACTGATCCCGACACTACAAAAAACGATCCCAATGCCCTTATAGAGGTCAGCCTGGACGAAAAGGGCACACACCGATTCCCCCAGGACTGTTTGAGAGTATTGGAAGATTAAAGAAGATTCCAGTATTTTAGGCTAGTCGCCTTGCTTGGCCATCAAATCGTCATACAAGGTTTCAAGCTTCGCCTTGTGCTTGGCCTCTTCCTGGCGTAACATCTTGAGGACCTTTTTCAGTTCCTCATCTTCCACCTTGTTGTAAAGGTCCTGGTAAAGAGCCAAGGCCTTTTCTTCCCTCTTGGCTGCAAGGATGAGCAGGTCAGAGTAGGGCAGCCCTTCTTCATACTCCATGTCGACCAAGTAATTGACCCTTTTCATGTCAGGGATCCATTTAAAGTCATAATCATCCAGGGTCTTTTCGCCTTTCAGGAATGACTCCAATAAATTGTAGTGCTTTGCTTCCTCTTCGGCGAATTCCTTGAACGTCTCTTTGGCAGGCGCAAGTGCCTCCTTTCGGCTCAGGTCTTCGTAAAACTGGCGAGCCTCCTTCTCCTTCTCCATGGCAAATTTCACCACATCCTCGAAACTCTTGAACTCCATGCTTCCTCCTTTGAATCTGATGTTGTCCTTAATCTAGCTGATATACCACCACTTGGCTTCTGGCCTTGCCAAGAAGGTATCCTTCCTTGGTTACAACGGCAACCACCAGTTCCCGTTTCTTGTCATTGTCGAGGTCTGCAATCCTGTAACCAACAATAGCGCCGGGGAGCTTGGGAGAGGTGAGCTTCTCGCTCAGCGTCAATCCATCCCACTTTAAGAAATGAACCCTTCCACTGGTAAACCCGCGGTAAGTCTCGGTCAACCTCCTGGTCACAGACTTATTCTTGCACACCATAACCTCTCTTTCGCCATCAAGCTCTACGTCCACGAGATAAAGGGGTGAGGGAATGAAGAACCTTTTGGTGAACGACTCCACGTCCTCCACACCCTTTTCCTCGATATAGGCTAGCGAGCCCCCCCAAAAATCGTTGCTTCGCCACACCAAAGTATGGTCTGGGTCATATACCCTGAGCCTCTCATAGACATCCAGGAGGATCGTATAAGACTTGTCAGGCTTTTCAGGCACAGGGGCGAATACAAAATTAAACACGTTGGCGGTTTGAGGGAGCTTTATTTCGTTTTGCGGAACTACTTTGCCCCCCTCTATCTTGAGCAGATAGACTGGCCCCCAATAGGATCCTTCAGGGAGCCTCTTCTGGCCCAAAAGGATTTCACCGCGGCCTGGGATTTCAAGGGTCCGGAGGAGCATTGATACTCCGGTGGCAATGGGGTGGAATCCCCCGCCGCGCTCTAGCACAAGGGAGGAGGCGCCAGAACTGCTCAAGTTGCTCACATATACCTCGGCCTTGCCGTTTCCGTTGATGTCGGCAACACTCACATAGACATAGTCGGCGCTGCTTTTCCCTTTTATGCTCGTAAACTGGACCAGGGTGTCAGCTTTGCGCTTAAGAACAACCACCTTGTTCCTGCCGATCAATACCACTTCTTCCCTGCCGTCACCGTCCACATCTCCCGTGTCCATGCCTATGATCTCAAATGCAAATGTCTTTACTATGGACGCCTTTTCTGCGCCAGCAAGCTTTTTCTTTACCCGCGTGAGGGGCCCCTTGCCGGGCAGGGGGCGGCCGGGTTGAGGTTGGGCATAATAGGCCGGAGGTGCGGGCATCCTGCCCATTATCTTTGCATTAATGTCTTGGGCGAACTGATTGATGGTGGGGATCACTTCATCCATTCCCTTGGATTGGTTGAAAGCGGTAATCAGTATCTCGCCCTTAGAGACATCCAGGATCTTGGCGTCAATGCTCACACTTTGCCCAAAGACCGTAAGGCTTCCGAGGATCACATAATCAGCTCCAAGGGCCTTTCCTATCATCAGGGCCTTTTCTTTGTTGATGGGAGGGGTAATAAGCTTGAGCTGTTTCTTGACCAATTCCTTCTCAATTACTTTCACGTGGCCCTTCCATGATATCCTTGTGGCTAGCATGTCAAGGATCCCCTCGCGCAAGAAGTCGAGATCCTTCTCAGCGTGGACCGTAAAGGGGAGAACGGCAACCTTTTTTATCTTTGCGCCAAAGGCCTGAAAAGATCCCAAGGCCAAGGCCACCAGTAAAAGTGTCGAACTGATATATTTGATGAGATTTAACCTTTTCATTATTGCCTCTCAGGAAGTTGGAATGAATCATACTATAGCTTTGTCCCGTGCAATAATCAAGTTATAGAGAGGCACTTTAAAAGGCCTTGAATTTCATGTAAAAGGGGGAGAACTCAATTCCAATTGGCCATTGAGGTGGAAAAAAGACAGGCATGGGATTTCTGGCAGGTATTGTATTGGAAAACCCTCCGGAGGGCCCCTGGGCGGGCTTGAGGGAGAGATTTATAAAGGCACTGGGCCAAATGGAGGGGCTCCTTCCGTGGAAGCCTCACCTGATAGAGCTTGAAAAAGCCCTGCTAGCAAGGGCTGGTTTTTCCACCATGTGGCAAGGGCAAAAAGAGATTCAAAGCAATGGGAGGGTTACTGTAGCGACTGGACTTCAGGCCAAGCCACTCCCAGCCACTCAGAACGCCACTGAATATATTCTCAATGCGGCTGCGGGGAAGGCCTCTTTGAGCCCGAAAAGTGCCTGCTCTTATTTTGACTATTTTTCCCTCGCCTCATTGGGGGGGCAAAGTGAAGAGGTGTTATTGCTAACAGACCCTCTGGGGTTAAGTCCCATTTACTGGGTCCGCAAAGGAGGCTTTTTGCTCTTTTCAAGCCGCCAGACTTT
>JAMOVZ010000222.1 GCA_027061865.1 Desulfobacterales bacterium | reverse complement strand
GCCCCCCCCTTCTCCTAACTGAGAGTATAAAGGGCATTGACAATACCCTTGAAGCTCCTATATCTAATCATCTCATCAGTATAAATTAAGAGAGGCAAGATCAGATGGATGACTTTTTTGGCAGGCTTTGGAGGGCGGCCAAGCTTGACAAGGGCCTTTTCAAAGAGGTTTCATTGGACGAGCAGGCCAGTGTCCAAGCTTACATGGCCGTAGCTTGCTATAGTATAGCCCTGACCCTGGGCGCCTTTGGAAGGACCGGGATAGTGGGGCTTAACATCGGGATCTTGACAACACTCTTCAGCTGGTATGTGTGGGCCTTCTTTACCTATTTTTTCGGTGCCAGGATATTCAAGGGGCCATTAGGCCAGGTCGAACGCAAAGGGGTGTTTCGAGCCTTGGGCTTTGCATGCGCCCCTGGGCTGATAACTGCTTTAGGCTTGCTCCCAGGGTTGGCTTTTATTGTGATGCCGAGTTCGGTTGTATGGATGGTTGTTGCTTGGGTCCATGCCACGAAGGTGGTCTTTGGATATGAAAGCGCCTGGAGAGCCGTGCTGGTCTCTTTGACCGCATGGGTCTTGGCCACCATTGTGCAGCTGTCCCTGTTTGTCTTGCTTTTTACTGTATTCGGTGTCTCCGCCTCTTAACCTTTATTTCACCGGCCCCGCTCCCTTAATCCTCTGCCCCTATTTTGGAAAACACTTCACAATCTAACAGCCATCCGCACCAATCAGGAGCGGAACGAGATATCATTCATGTCAACTGTTTTAATGCCCGCCCCCACAGGCACTGAGTTCCTGTGGCGCTGGCACCCATGAGGAGCAAACCAAATTTGATGCACGGGATCTATGCGCGGCCGGTAAAGTCAAAGTTCAGCTTTGCCTGGAACTTTTCAACCCTAACAAATATCTCCTTGAGCATGGTCTGCTCAATGCGGGAGAGTTGCTTAGGATTTATATAATTGTCAGGCTCCTTG
The DNA here is from genome assembly GCA_027061865.1 of Desulfobacterales bacterium. Lineage (GTDB taxonomy): Bacteria > Desulfobacterota > DSM-4660 > Desulfatiglandales > Desulfatiglandaceae > JALVMN01. The sequence continues at coordinate 8,952 of JAMOVZ010000222.1, read as the reverse complement.
TTCTCTTCTACAAGTTTTTTCACCTGGTGAACGAAACGCACTTGCATCAGATAGGAATATGCGGTTTCCACCTCATTGTACTCTTCCCGTGTGAGCACCTTTTGGGAGGCAATCTCTTCCAGCCTCTCCCACGTATTGGTCTTGTGAATCCTTTTGTGCAAGGCATATACCCTTGCAAAATCAACTATGGGTTGGATGGCGGCCTTGATGTCAAAGGTGTCCCTGTGCTCGCCCTTGGAAAGGACCACAAAGTTTCTAAAAAAACCTATGGGAGGCGCGTAAAAGAGAGCGTTTTCAGCCATGTGCCTGAAAAATCCTGGCCACCCTTCTAAGGACCCAAACAAGTGATCCTTGAGCTGGGCCACTAATTCCGACTCTCCAAAGCCATGGCGCAAGTCAAAAAAGATGCCTGCCCGAAGCAAGGCTTCGGGCTCAGGATGATGGATCCAATCGGTAAAATACTCCTTCCACACCGACAGGGGCTGGCACCATCTGGGATTTTTGGCCATCACGTCCCCTTTGCAGAAATAATAGCCCGCATCATTCAACCACCCACATATAAGCTCCCCCAGTTTCAAGAAATAGTTTTTCACCTCCTTGAGTCGCCCTGTGGGTGGATCCTCAAATATCAAGGCATTGTCTTGATCTGTCTTGAGGGTCTGCTCTCTGCGGCCTTCGCTTCCCATTACGACAAAGCTGAAACGGACCGGAGGGGAGCCAAGCCGCTCAAGTGCAAGGGTGGCCAATCGCTCAAGCACGGCATCTGCTATGGTGGAAAGGAAACGGGCCACGTGCCGGGACTTGGCCCCTGCATTTATTAAATTGTATATCAGGCTTGGTACCTGAGCCCTCGCTGAAACCACCTGCTCTACGCTGCTGGCTTGAGCTATCTCCTGGATGATAAATACGGGAGCTTGGCCTTGGGCCCTCAACAGATCGTAGTGGGCAAGTATCCCTATCACCTTTTGGTCATCATCCACCACTGCCAGGTGTTTTATCTTATTCCGCATCATTTCCACTAAGGCCTCAAACACCAAGGCATGAGCGGGGATGGTATGAAGGGGTGTGGACATTATCTGGGATACAGGTGAGAGAAAGTTACAGGCACAGGCCACAACCTTTGTCCTCAGGTCCCGATCTGTTACCAGCCCGACAAATTCACCATTCTCAGAGCGAACAAGGATGGAGCTGCAGTTGCGCTCACTCATGAGTTTAGCCGCCTGTTGAATTGTAAAGCCTTCATCACAATACAATAGGTCCTTGGTGTACAAGCCCTCCACAGGCATGTTGAACACCTGGAGGGCATCTTCCCTCGGTCTGAAGCCGCTGGCAACGATCTGGGCGTACGAGCGGTCCAGCATCCTCTTGCCAAACAGATCAGTAAAATACTCTGAGAAGGTCTCGTATTTCTTGCATAGCTCCAGGAAGAGTTTCTTTGGAAGGATGTATAGCCGGGAGTTCTCAATTGTCTTGAGGGTGCGGATGGAGATGCCGTTGTTGAGCAGGATGGAGATGCCGCCATACAAATCACCCTCACCCAGAACTTCCCGAAGGATCTTTCTTCCCCCCTCTTCATAATAACATTCAAGGGCTCCTTGGTGCACAATGTAGAGGTATTCCACCCTGGACTTTCCTTGTACAAACAGGACCGTGTCCTTTGGGTAGTAAATGAGGGAGATGGAGGCCGCTATCTTCTCAAACTCCGACTCTGGAAGAAATGTGAAAGGCTCCAGCTGTGAGAGGAACTGCAGCACTTGCCCTGCAGCAATAATTGCTTCAAAGGATTTGTCAGCTATACGGCGACGGAATTGCTCCGCGAAGTATTCATAGAACTTGGTGTTTCTAGTGCAAATTTCGAGGAACACATTTTCTGGCAGGACATAGGCCACTACATCCTCAGCGGCCACAACCGTACGGTCAGCAATGCCGCTGTTCATCAAGATGGAAAGGGCTCCGTATATTTCACCTTTTTTGAGCTTCCGCCTGAATTCCTTGTCCCCATTTGCCTTGTAACGCAGCTCCAGCACGCCTTCTTTAATCACGTAGATGGCATCCAGTTTGCTTTTGCCTTGCTCAAACACCATCTGACCCTTTGGAAAACGCTGCACCCTTACCTCTCCAGCAATTCTTTCCAACTCGGCTTGATTCAGATCTGAAAACGGGGCCAGCTTACTCAAAAACCTCAGGGCATCCTTTTTCATGTCTTTTCTCACACCTTCACACCTTTAACCTTGAAAAGTAGGTTTTCTTTGAGGCCTCCAAAGCCTCTTTTAGCGTATGCACGCCTTTGTCTGCCAGCAATGGTATCAGTTTTAAGAATATCTCCGCAGTAGCCAATGCATCACCTGCCGCAGTGTGTCTGCCTGCTATATGTATCCCTAGGCGCTCTGCAATGGCCTCCAGGCTGTGTTCGTCATGGAATGGATGTACTATGGCAGAGAGCAGCAAGGTGTCAAGCACCGGGTTTGTAAACTTGACTCCAGCCTTGTCCTCTTTCAATTTAAGAAATCTCATATCAAAGGCAGCATTGTGCGCCACAAGCACCGTATCCTCCACAAAGCTGTGAAACCAAGGCAGAACCTCTTCTATGGTGGGACAGCCTTCCAGCATATCAGGTGTAATACCGTGCACTCTCACCGACTCCCATGGAATGGACCTGCGGGGGTCCACCAACTGGTCGAAGCGTTCATGGTGCAGGAGCCTGCCATTTACAATGCGAAATGCAGATATGGCGATGATCTCATCGCCTCCATTAGGATCCAGTCCCGTTGTTTCCATGTCAAACACGGTGTAGGAAAGCTCTCTCAAGGGCCTGTCTTCCAGGTCAGCACTCACTTCTGCATGCGCAAACAAGTCGAAATCATAGAACTCAGGCCTGCTCTCAAGCCTTATACCTATCTTACGATTTGGGATATCTTCTTCGCCTTCAAGTGCCGGGACCATGAGCCTCAAGTGGGAGCTGCACTGGGGGCCTTCGGCCTCCAAAGACTCGAGAACCGCACCATGGAAGGCAAGCACCTCACCAAGGCTGAAGGGCAGGGACTCTTCCTGGACGCTCAGTTTTTCCTTTTGCCACTTGTCCAAGGTCTGTGAATCAGGGCTTGGCCCTTGCCATGAAAAATCCAGGATGTTAATACTTCCTGCCACATTAATTCGGCACAAAAAGGCCTTTTGTCCAAAACGGGTGTGGAGGCACTGGAGCAAGAACAACAAGGCAAGCACAAAGGAGTGGGTGTCTGCCTTGATCCAGACATCATCCAGAGGCCCATCAACACTAAGCGAGAGGCCAATCATTTTCCTTGCCCGTGTAGCGAGGGAATCGATCACCTCTTTCAGTGAGACCGGCACTAATGGCCAAGGTGCCCCAGCACCTATATCGGCCCCTTGAGCTACATGCTGCAAGAAAAGCACAAAACCAGACAGCTTCCTTCGGCCCTTGACTATGGGGACCATCTCTACCTTTAAAGAATGCCCCGTCCCATCATGGAACACAAAAGCTTGCTCACCTGCTGGAGCATTGCTTTGAACTTGTTCTTGGATTTTCTTTATTGCCTCTTCTATTAATCCCTTATCAATGATGCCGTAAACGGAGCGGCCTAGACCCAAGTATCCAGGTTTTTCAATCTCATTTCCATCACTATCCTGATGCGTTCCCTTGTGAGAGCAGGATGCCAGAATCTCCTGGGCCCTGTTGTTGTAAAGCAATATTCTCCCTTCCATATTGCAGGCCACCACTCCTTGGGGAAACTCAGAAATTATTGCAGCGAGCACATTCTTTTCAGCTTCGGCCTCTGAGCGTGTCTGTCTGATTCTGTCCTCTACGCTTCTTACGATCTCCTCAACCCTGTCTGCGCCCAAGTTTATACTGTCACACAGAAGCCTTATCTCTTCGCTTCCCCTTCCCTCTATTCTATAGGACGGATTGGCAGAATTGATCAGGATTACTTCCTCACTTATCCGTTTGACAGGCTTCACATAGCTCCTAAAGAGCGTCTCAACGGCCCATAAAATCAAAACAATAAGAAGAAAAATTGGAATGAGGAGGTAATCTCCGTGGTGGTGCAGGATCCCTTTGACGGCCTCTTTCTCCCCTTGAGCCAACTGATTCCAGAACCAGGTGAAAAAAAAGAAAAGGGTGGCGACCCCGCCCGTCAAAGCCAGTGCCACCACCCTCCAAAACTTGCTTAACAAAAACTTCATAGTGCTCGTGAAAGGTTATCCTTCTTTCTCCCTTGCCTTTGCATAACCCAAACTGATGAGGGCCTCCTCCATCTCACCCAGGATGGCAGGATCATCAATTGTTGCAGGCATCCTGTAGGGCTTGTTGTCTGCTATCTTCTGTATGGTGCCCCGCAAGATCTTTCCAGACCTGGTCTTGGGCAGCCGCTTTACCACCACAGCCTTTTTAAAAGAGGCTATTGGGCCGATCCGCTCCCTCACCATCTGGATGACCTCTTTTATTATTTCATCGGGATCGCGCGAAACACCCGCATTGAGCACCAAGAATCCTATAGGCACCTGCCCCTTCAGACTATCTTCCACACCCACTACGGCACATTCCGCCACATCAGGATGGTCCGCCAGCACTTCCTCCATCGCTCCTGTGGAGAGCCTGTGGCCCGCTACATTTATTATGTCGTCGGTACGGGTCATTACAAAGACATAACCCTCTTCATCAATATAGCCCGCATCGCCCGTCTGGTAATAGCCAGGAAATTCCTTCAGGTAAGAGTTGATAAATCCTTCGTCATTGTTCCACAAGGTAGGCAAGGTGCCCGGAGGCATAGGGAGCTTGGCAACCAGTGCCCCTATCTCGCCTCTTGGCACCGGTTCCTTGGTGGTGGGGTCCAGCACCCTCAGGTCCCATCCCGGCGAAGGCTTTGTGGCAGAGCCCTCTTTTACAGGAAACCTGTGGAGCCCCAGGAAATTTCCTGCAATGGCCCAGCCGGTCTCGGTCTGCCACCAGTGGTCTATAACAGGGACCCTAAGGGCGTTCTCCGCCCACCTAAGGGTATCGGGATCCAGGCGTTCTCCAGCCATGAACAGGGCTTGGAAGGATGAAAGGTCATATTTTTTCATCTCTTCTGCGTTGGGATCTTCCCGTTTGATGGCCCTGAAGGCGGTGGGCGCGGTAAAAAGGGCCTTCACCTTATGATCCGAAATAACACGCCAGAACACCCCTGCGTCCGGAGTGCCCACCGGTTTTCCCTCAAAGAGAATAGTGGTGCATCCTTTAAACAACGGCCCATATACAATATAGGAGTGGCCTACTACCCAGCCGACATCTGAGGCAGTCCACCACACATCCCCTGTCTGCATGTTATAGAGGGCGCTCATGGTCCACTTGAGGGCCACTACGTTGCCCCCGTTGTCACGCACAACACCTTTGGGAATCCCGGTTGTGCCTGATGTGTAGAGGATATACAGGGGATCTGTTGCCGCCACAGGAACGCATTCATGGGGTGAGGCCCCTTCCATGAGTTCGTCCCAGTCAAGGTCCCGGCCAGGAATCATCCCGGCCTTTTCCATGGGGCGCTGTTTTATTATGCACAGATCAGGCTTGGCATCAGCCATATTAATGGCCTCATCCAGCAATGGCTTGTAAGGGACGATTCTCTGCACCTCAATGCCACAAGAGGCCGAGAGAATCACTTTTGGCTTTGCATCATTAATGCGCACTGCCAATTCATTTGCAGCAAAGCCTCCAAAGACTACGGAGTGGATAGCCCCGATCCTCGCACAGGCCAGCATAGCAACCACTGCCTCAGGAATCATTGGCATGTAAATAATCACCCTGTCGCCCTTCTTGACCCCTTTTGATGCAAGCACTCCTGCGAAACGGGCGACTATGTCCCTAACCTCGTTGAATGTGAACTTTTTGATGGTATCTGTAACAGGGCTGTCGTATATCAGGGCGGTCTGTTCTCCCCGGCCCTGATCAATGTGAAAGTCAAGAGCATTGTAACAACTGTTAAGCTCCCCTCCTGTAAACCACCTGTAAAAAGGCTTGTTAGAATCGTCCAAGACCTTGTCCCATTTCTTGAACCAGTGGCAATCTTCTGCCAGCTCACCCCAGAAGCCATTGGGATCTTCTAATGACCTCTTGTAGGCAATCTCATAGGCATTGGGCATACGTACACTCCTTTCCTCATACCTGGTTTACAAGTTTAACCATGCCCAGCTTGGACCTGCTTTTTCAGGTACTCTAGATGTTTTCTAATACCCTTTTCTCTGTTGGGCTCGTTGCTGAACAGCCTCTTTAAGAACCCCGGGGGGTCATCTATCTTTGGGTCAAGTTCAAGTCCCTTTTCATAATCCTTTATGGCCTTTTTGTACTCGCCAAGATGGCTGTATGCTATGGCCCTGTTTACATAGGCGTTGGCTAGGGTCGGATCGATAGAAATGGCCTGATTGTAACATTCGATCGCCTCCCTGTATCTCCCCAGCATGTTGAGCGCATTGGCCTTACCCAAATAGCCTTCGGCACGCCCAGGGTCTATCTTTATGGCCTTTTCAAAATCCTGAAGCGCCTCCTCCGGCTTGTTGAAATTGAGATTGGCAAGCCCATCCATCATGGCCTCATCATAGTCGGAAACGCCAATGCCGCACCCATTAAGCCCCATGAAAAGGGCCAAAATTACTATCAGTACTTTCAGCACATTCCCCATAGTCTTTATAGATTCCTTTTCGTTTTATACTGATTCTACCTCGGACAGGGCCCCAGTTCTATCCCCAAGTCCAGAGAGGGGGAGAAACCCTCTCTCACGGTCACTCCCCCTCTTGCGGTCAAAAGGGGCTGCATGCCAAGGGCCACGCAACCCCTTGTCTCTATTATGCCTTCTGCTGGTTTTTACGGGCCTCCTCTTCCTCGTAAATATCATGCCGTAATGCCTTGAACTGAGTAGTAATATTAGTGGACATCTCACACTTGTACGCCAGCCAATACATCATAAAGGCGCCAAGCAGCCACCAGATGATCTGCCAGATCCACAGTGAAGGCATGCCATTCGGCCATGTGGAAGGATTGAGAGGATCCCCAAAAATGGTGTTTCCTATAACACAGAAAGGACCAATCGCGAACAGGAACCAAATAATGGTGATGACCCAACCAAACTTCACCCTCCAGCGCTTGTCTTCGGAGAGTCTCGCGTGTTCGCGGATGAATTCATGGTACTCCCGCTTACGGGCCTTTTCCTTGGCATCGGGCTGGGTGAAGAAGGAGATCAGGATGGCCAAAGGAAAGTTTATCAAAATACCCCAGCCAGCGCAGTGGATCGTCAGAGGATAAGCGCCCCAGGGCAATCCGAACTTGAACTTGAAGGTCAAGGTAACAGCAATGATTCCTGCAACAAGGCCGGCAACTATGCCTTGGCGGGTCAGCCACGGCCAGTAAAGTGTGGCAATCAGGGCGGGGTAGAGCTGGAACCCATAGGACACTGCCAGGCCACCCAACATCACGATTGCGCCAGGCACAAATGTGGCAAACACCAGAGCGCTGATGGTCACAAAGAGCACTGTGGCCCTGCCCCAATGGGTCTGCTGGGCCATGGTCATGTCTTTTACCCAGTACCTCTTCAAGATATCCCTGGTGAGCATGCCACTGCAAGTGGACATGTAGGCAGCACCTGTTGACTGCATGGCCGCCAAAGCTGATATTGCCAAAAGACCCACCAGCACCGGATAGTTATCCTTCATCAGGTGGATGAGATAGGGCACAAGATTTGCTTGTTTTCCGCCTATAAGCCCACTCAATGGAATGATGGTCTCTTTGGCTCCTTCAGGCCTGAATAAGGCCAGCACCCAGCCGCCCAAGCCCTGCATGGTCGTAAAGATAAAGAGTGCAAACCCAATACCCAGGGTAGAAGCAAACACCTGCTGAAGGGGAAAGGGCCTCGGATCCTTATTGGCAAATGCCCACATGGAAAATGCGGGAGAGGACTGGATTCCCATAAGGGCGAACATATAAGTGAGTATCATGATTGCAGTCCAAGTTCCTCCCTTTGCCATCCCGCCTGCAGGCACCCACTGGATCACACCGGGCACTGCCACAAAGTGGCTGTAACCATCAGGGGTAATCTTGATCACCTGCTTTTTATGGGCAAGGAAGACTTTAACTGCCTCAGGATCGGCCCACTTGGGAACATCTACACCACCGCTGTTTATCCAGGTGATGATATCGGCATACTTGCTCATCATATTATCAAAGCCGCCAGCGAAATTCACGGTAATTAAACCGATGGCGATGATGCCTAGCCACAGGAGCACACACTGGGCGGTGTCCACATATGCCACTGAGCGGAGTCCACCCAGCCCCACATAAAGCAACACCACGATGGCAAGCATCCACATGCCCACGTTGACCGAAAGCAAATTGTCAGTTAGGACGTTGAAAAGCACGCCTGATGCCCGAAGCTGGATCCCTAAATAAGGGATGCTATAAAAGATGGCCACGATCACCGTGAGGATCCTCATGGCCTCGGAGTTGAAGTAGGCGCTGTACATCTCGCCGGGGGTAACGAACCCGTAGCGTTTGCCCAGCAACCACTGTCTCTTGAGGAAAAGTACCCCGGTGAAAGGAATGGTTAGGACGTAAAAAGAGGCAAAGCCGTAAGGCAATCCGTCACGCCAGATCAAGGCCGGGTGGCCCACAAAAGTCCACCCGCTGAAGGATGTGGCTGTAGCGGCCAACACGAACACCCAGATGTTGAGCTTCCTCCCAGCCACAAAATATTCGGTGCCCGACTTTGCCGCCAAGTAGCCCTTGACACCGATGGTGATACAATACGTCCAGTAACACAACACAAAGAAAAACAGCCAATAAATATGTGTCGCCATGTATCTCCCCCCCCCTTTCTATTCATTAGTGGTTTTTATTATGAAAACTTAGATCGCTCAAGCATAGCTACCACCCCCCTCTCATAATGTTATGTTAATCTAATTGGCTTTCCACCA
>JAMOVZ010000221.1 GCA_027061865.1 Desulfobacterales bacterium | reverse complement strand
CAGCACATAGCCTTCAGGGTGGAAAACATAGAAGAGGCCCTGGAGGAACTTAAGGCAAAGGGAGTGAGGCTTATTGACGAAAAACCCCGCAAAGGTGCAGGCGGGGCCAAGATAGCATTCATCCATCCTAAAGAGACTAACGGGGTATTGGTGGAGTTGTGCGAGAGGGAGTAAAAAGGGCTGCCGCGCAAAAGCTCACGGCAGAGCGGGTGGGGGCCTCATGCCACATCTCGTAATGAAGAAGCTTCCCTTCCGAGGGGGGTAAAACCTCTAACATACAGGCCAGGGCCGAGAATCCACACACATTGTACCTGTCTCTGACTGCCAAGGAGGCCCTCCAAAAGCTCTCAGGCTGAACCCTCATCAAGGCCTCAAGGAGCGTGTGGTCGTGGCTTCGAGCCTCCATCTCCAGGGCCGATGCATGCTCAGGATGCCCGAATTTGGGGCCTATGTGGGACAGGTCCACTCCTGCAAGCAATATGGTCCTTTGTTCACCATTAAAAATAACTTCCTTAAGGGCTGCCAGGAAACCGCTGGCTGCGTTTAAATACCTGGAACGCTCGCAAGGGGAAAGGCAGGACCACAAGGAGCCGCAAAGTATGGGGATTATCTTGAAATCCTTGTCGCCAAAGATGTGTTTTAAGAATAGAACCTGAAACTCGATTGAATGTTCCGAGCGGTGTGGAAAATCATCCTCCAAGACTACCGCGCCTCCCTCTTTTTTCAGGTTAGACACGGCCTCCCTGTCGCACTTGACCCTTCCAAGAGGGGTGTCAAAGTCCTTTTTTGTTAGGCAGAAAGGGGCATCTCTCAACTGGTGCCCAACCCCCAATACAATCACCCTTGAGGGGGCAAAATTCCGGATCACACTGTAGGCAGAGCCATAGCCTTGGCGGCCCACCTGGAGGTCTATATGAGGAGCCACCAGGGCAATCAACTCCCCTTCGGGCAAAGAGATATCCTGCTCGGCTTGATCCAGCATCTGGTCTAAATATTTTTTCAACTCAGTGGGGTCAGAAGGATAGGACTGGCCGCAATGGATACACTCCCTGACGGGGCTTGAGGTGAACGCCTTTATTATCTCATCCCTTGCTGCACGAAACCTGGGAGAGTCAAGGAGATAAGAATCGTCGAGCTGCTTCAAGATATTTTCTACTTCCTGCATCTCCACAAGGAGGCCGCCCTTGACCCTCATCATGAGCATCTGGAGATCCTTAATGCTTCTGGTGCCGTCCAGGTAAGTCAAGAATTGGTATAAATGAATGGGCACAGCAGTGCCTTGGGGCACCAGTCCAAGATGGTCCCTTACAAGGGCAAAACTCTGCTGGCCCTGCTGAACAGGGAAGAATTCCAGGTCATTTCGCAGGCGGGGAAAGGAGTTTTCCATGCTCACGCCCCTACAAGGCTAAAGGCCTTTTAGAAACGATAAGTGATCAGCCCATGGCTGGTGTCATAGGGCGACACACTCACCTGCACCCTGTCGCCCACAAGCACCCTGATCCTGTGTTTCTTCATGCGGCCTGAGAGCACTCCACGGATAGTTATATTGTTATCACACTGAATTTCCATAGTGCCTCCGCCCAGGACCCGGGTTACCGTGCCTTCCAGCTGAATTAGATCGTCTTTGCTCAATAGTTATCCTCCTCTCTTTTAAAATCTTACTCCGCTAGGATAGCATGATCCCAGGCCATGTCAAATCCGGAATAGGGATTCGGCACCTGTGCATTGCTTTTGCAGGCACTTGATGATAGTTAAATAATTAATTGGTCAAAAAGTGGAACGCTCGAATAGTCAATTAGTCAAATTGCTGAGGAGTGAAATAGTTAAAAAGTGCTTTATTGGCCTGATACTGGATACTAGAAAGGTGTTGGGATTGTAGCTAGGATTTCAATAGCATGGAAGAATTGGGTACCTCTAAAGAACTGGTTGCCATTACTTACTCAAACGGCCGGTTTATCAAGGTGAAAGGCCGCCTCCTGGAAGAAGTGCCTCTTGAGATAGTGATCAACCAGGCCAGATCCGTCCTGATCATGTGCACCCCTTCCTCAATCCGGGAATTAGTGGCAGGGTTCCTCTTTACTGAGGGCTATATTAAAGAGGCCGGCGACATTGGAGCCTATGGGCAGGAAACTGTTGGCGATTTGGCGGATGGCGGTTACATTAAGGTGAGTGTTGATTTGCCTGGACTGGATTTGGGTGAGGAAAAGGGATTGGGAGAGATTTCCAGGGCCTCATTTTCAAGCTGTGGGATCTGTGGAAAGGAGGGATACGCCGCACTAGACAGGGGACTTGAAAGAGTAAAGAGCCGCCAGCGCTTCTCCATGGCGGTTTTGATGAAGCTCCCAGGGGCCCTTTCCCACTTCCAACCCCTTTATACGGAAACCGGGGCTGCCCATGCTGCAGCCATATTCACTCCGGACGGGGGCTTGGTTTTAAGCACCGAGGACCTGGGCAGGCACAATGCATTGGACAAGGCCATTGGCAGGACATTAATTGAGGGGATTGAGAGGGGTGACAAGGCCCTGGT
>JAMOVZ010000220.1 GCA_027061865.1 Desulfobacterales bacterium | reverse complement strand
CCTCAGAGGGTTCCATGGAGCCGATGTTCAGGGAAAACCAAGCCTTTCCGTGCTCCCAAGTAAGGCGCCAGACCAATTCCTTCCACCAATTTATGTGAGTTTTAAAGTAGTGGAGGCTGGAAGAGGATAGATTCAACATCCTGTCTATCCATTCCTTGACCGTATCGTCCAATTTTTCGAGGGGAACCACTGCATTGACGACACCATGCTCCAAGGCCTCTTGAGCTGAAATCTCTTCGCTGAGCAAGACCATCTCAGAGGCCTTCTTGATGCTCATGTGTAGCGGCAGCCACTGGGAGAGCCCTCCTATGGAGGTCATGCCCACCCTGGGGCCCGGGGAGATAAACCTGGAATTATCCGATGCTATGGCCAGGTCACAGCAGGAAACAAATTCGTATCCACCACCGGCCACTGCCCCGTTAACCCTTGCTATTACCGGCATACCGCAGTGGAGTATCATGTCAAAAACCCTGCCGTAGTGCTCACCCCAGTTCCAGAATCCCCATGGATAACTGTTATAGACCTCTGCATATTCATGCACGTTTCCCCCGGTGCAAAATGCCTTATCTCCGCTGCCTGTCATCACAATAAACTGGACTGCCGGATCGGCCATGGCCCTTTCAAACGCAGCGGAGAGTTCCTTAAGGGTGCCTAGTACGTACGAGTTGAACTCCTCTGGCCTGTCAATGGCGATCAAGGCAGTGTAGGTGTACCACTTTGGATCGTACTTTACTGTTTTCCAGTTTTCTGGATTTGGATCAGGTTCCCAATCATACTTGTTTTCCGTCATCTTGTCTCCTCCCTTTTTCTGATTTTACTAGAGAAATATAGCCTTAACTTCCTAAATTCACTATTAATTTATAGGCTGGCGAGCGAGTATAGGGCAAATCGCCCTAAGTGTCAAGAGTGAATCAGCCCCAAAGCCTTTTATTATTCCTCCTTGGCCTCCCCAACCCTCTATACCTTGTCCACAACTTACCTGCCCTTATGCTAATCAGTTAGAAGGTGTTGGGTAATTAACTTAAATTGATCGCCCTGGTTTTCCAGCTTTAATTTCAGAGAGTTATGCCGTTTTACCATTCCTGGCGTTATGTAAGGGAAGTTTGAGGCAGCGGACCGGTCAAAATCAAAAATGAAGGATGGATGTTAAATTTTGGGTAAAACCTTGCCAAGAGTGGCATTAAATTCTATAGGTGCTTAGGGAATCTGTTTCACACACACGTAATCGCATTTTTTGTGAACCATTATAACCTATTTGATTTACTCGCAAAGATGCCCTGGCTTGGTTTGGCACGGGAATTGGAAAATTAAAGAATTGGAGGGGGCAATGGCGAATTTCAAATTAAGGTATGGCTCGATCACCTTTTTTATGGTGCTCTCCATTTCTTTTTTGGCCGTCCTGGACGCATATTTTACCATATATTTGGTCTCACGGGGGGCAAGAGAAATCAATCCGATCATGGCATTTTACTTGACACGAGGGAGCCTTGTCTTCTTTTGTGTTAAGTATTTTCTCACCGCCGCCTCCCTCTTTCTGGCACTTTCCACCCTTGAGCTCTTCACCAAAAAGGCGGAAATATTATCGTCTTGTTTTTTCGCCGTTTCAGTGGTCCTGCTGGCCTTGGTGGTTCAGTGGGAGCTCTATTTGATCATGACCCATTAGAATGGGCTTGAACAGTTCTTAATTTTCATTCCAATATCATTGTTTCTCAGCTATAAGTAGCGGGTGATTTACAACTGCCAGGAGGAGATAAGGCGATGCGGTCCCGAATAATTAAAAAGTCAGTTGAGACCCTGCCACACAGGGCGCTGCTCATGTGTGCAGGGATCAAGAAGGAGGATCTGGATTCCGACAAACCCTTTATCGGTATAGCCAACAGCTACAACAATATCATTCCAGGCCATGTGCACCTCCAGAGCCTTGCCCAAGAAGTGAAAAAGGGAATCATTGATGCAGGCGGCATCCCCTTGGAGTGGGGAGTTCCAGGGGTGTGTGACGGGATAGCCATGTTCGTGGAAATGAGGCTTAGCCTCCCCAGCCGGGAGCATATTGCGGACAATGTGGAGATAATGGTCCTGTCCCACTCCATGGACGGATGGGTGGGTATAACCAATTGTGATAAGATCACCCCTGGAATGCTCATGGCTGCTGCCCGACTGGATCTGCCAGCCATAATGCTTACGGGCGGACCAATGAGGGCCAATATAATTGATGGCAAGAAGCGGCATCCCATTGAGGGGTTTGCAATGGTTGGACAGGTTAAGGCTGGAATAATCTCTCAAGAGCAGGCAGAAGCATCACTTGAGCAGATGTCATGCGGCCCGGGATCTTGTGTGGGCCTATATACTGCCAACACCATGGCAGTGGTCACCGAAACGCTGGGGATGTCTTTGACAGGGTGTGCCACCACCCCGGCAATTGACCCGGCAAAAAAGAGGCAGGCCTATGAGACAGGTAAAAGGATAGTTGAACTGGTCCGTAAGGGAATAAGGCCAAGAAGGATTATGACTGAGGAGGCATTCCATAATGCAATAACA
>JAMOVZ010000219.1 GCA_027061865.1 Desulfobacterales bacterium | reverse complement strand
TGGAACCTATATCAAATTTGATGATAACTCGGCAGTCTTGATTAACCAGCAGCGCGAGCCTATTGGGACGCGAATTTTCGGTCCAGTGGCGAGGGAGTTGAGGGCCAAACGGTTCATGAAGATCATCTCCCTGGCCCCGGAGGTCCTCTAATAGAAGCATGATTGCGGGAGTGGTTTAAGTGAGCAGAAAGAGACCTAAGATAAAAAAGAATGACAAGGTGATGGTCATTGCCGGCAAGGAAAAGGGCAAAATAGGTACCGTGCTCAAGGTGGATGCCGACAAATGGCGTGTGGTGATCGAGAAGGTAAACATCGTAAAAAGACATGCAAGGCCTGGGCCCCAGGCAGCACAGGGTGGGATCATTGAAAAGGAGGCTCCTGTTCACTTATCCAATGTGATGATTGTGTGTGGAAAGTGTACAGAGCAGACCAGAATAGGTCACAAGCGCCTGGAGGACGGTCAGAAGATAAGGGTCTGTAAGAAGTGCGGAGAGTCTCTTGATGAGTAAGGCCGGCGGGCTATACTTGTACGAAGCGGTACTTAGTGCTTAAAGGGAGGAATAAGGGTTGTCTCGTTTGATTGAACAATACAAAAACGATGTGGTCCCTGCCATGATAAAGCAGTTTGGCTACAAGAGTGTCATGGCAATCCCTCGTGTTGAAAAGGTGGTCTTGAACATGGGCCTGGGCGAGGCCATTCAGAATATCAAGGTCTTGGACTCGGGGGTGGAGGAGTTAAGCCTCATTGCAGGCCAGAGGGCGGTGATAACAAAGGCTAAGAGATCCATTGCCGGCTTCAAACTCCGCCAAGGTATGCCTATTGGCTGTATGGTCACCCTTCGAAAGGGCCGGATGTACGATTTTCTTGACAAACTTTTTAATATTGCCCTTCCCAGGGTGCGGGATTTCAGGGGGATTCCGAAGCGCATCTTTGACGGGCAGGGCAATTGTACCTTGGGCATCAAGGAGCACATCATCTTTCCAGAAGTGGACTACGATAAAATAGACAAGGTGAAGGGACTTAATGTCTCTATAGTTACAACGGCAGAGACAGACGAAGAGGGGTATTTCTTGCTTAAGGCATTGGGTATGCCATTTCGTGAGTGATGGGAGGTAGTCTTGGCTAGAAAAGCACTCATAATTAAGGCACAAAGGGAGCCTAAATTTTCCACTAGAAAGTACAACCGGTGCCCCATCTGCGGCCGGCCCCGGGCATTTTTGCGCAAGTTCGGGGTGTGCCGTATATGTTTTAGGACTATGGCCCTCAGCGGGCAGATACCAGGGGTCATAAAATCCAGCTGGTAGGAAAGCAATCCTTCGGGAGGAAGATTTTTAGGAGCATCTAAATATGACTATGACCGACCCAATTGCTGATATGTTGACGAGGATCAGGAACGCCTTGCGGGCATCCCACGAAAACGTGGATATTCCCAGTTCCAAACTGAAGGTGAGTATTGCCAAGGTGTTGAAAGCAGAAGGGTATATAAAGAACTACAAGGTAATACAGAACGACAAACAGGGAATCTTGAGGATTTATCTCAAGTATGAAGACAAAGGTGAGCCGGTGATTGCTGGGATGAAACGAGTCAGCAAACCCAGCAGGAGGGTTTATGCAGGCTATGAGGACATCCCCAAGATGCTCAACGGCTACGGCATTAATATTGTGTCAACTTCCAAAGGTGTCATGACTGACCGCAAGGCCCGCAAGATGAAAGTTGGAGGAGAGATCCTCTGTTCAGTATGGTAAAATAGTTTTTTTGTTCGGAGGTTGTGAATGTCTCGCATTGGGAAAAAACCCGTTCCCATTCCAAAAGGGGTTGAGGTAAAGCTTGACCGCGGTATCCTCACGGTCAAGGGCCCTAAAGGAGAGCTGAACCAAAAGATCCATCCCAAGGTGAAGATAGATATTGGCCCTGATGAGGTGAAGGTGACAGTGAATGAGAGCACCAAGCAGGTTCGCGCGCTTCATGGGCTTTACCGGGTGCTGGTCAACAATATGGTCACCGGGGTCACCAAGGGCTTTGAAAAGGGCCTGGAAATAGTCGGTATCGGCTATAGGGTGGAATTAAGCGGAAGGACCGCCACCTTTCACTTAGGTTATTCTCATCCCATTGAATTCCCTCTCCCAGATGGGGTGGACGCCAAGGTAGAGAGGACGAAGATAACGCTCTCCAGTATCGACAAAGAACTCCTGGGCCAGACTGCCGCCAAGATTCGACGCCTGCGGCCGCCTGAGCCGTATAAGGGCAAAGGTATAAGATATGAGAATGAGGTGATCAGGCGCAAGGCTGGCAAGGCTGGCGCCAAGTAACTAGGCAAAACAAGCATACAAGGTATTGTCCATGACTAGGTTCAATAGAGTAAGAGCAAGGCTGAGACGAAAGAAGCGGGTCAGGAAGAAGATTAAGGGAAGCTCCGAGCGCCCCAGGTTGTGTGTGTTTAGAAGTTCAAGACACATATATGCCCAGCTGATTGATGACACCACCTCCACCACCTTGGCTGAGGCATCGACCCTTTCCAAGGAGTTGAAGGACAAGGTGGGGAAGGATTCGGGCAACAAGAAGGGCGCAGAGATGGTGGGTCTTGAAATAGCAAAGCGAGCCCTGGAAAAGGGAATTAAGAAGGCAGTATTTGACAGAAACGGATTCCTTTATCATGGCAGGGTGAAGGCCCTTTCTGAAGGGGCCCGAAAAGGTGGTTTGGAATTCTAGGAGAATGAGCGATTAAAATTTTTGACCTATTGTTGAAAGAGGGAGTGGTTAATTGATCAGGGAAGAAGAAGATATTCAGCTAATTGAAAAGGTGGTGCACATAAGCCGTGTGGCCAAGGTGGTTAAGGGTGGCCGCAGGTTCAGCTTCAGTGCCATTGTGGTAGTGGGAGATGGCAAGGGAAATGTAGGCTCTGCGCTCGGCAAGGCCAATGAAGTCCCTGAGGCCATAAGAAAAGGCATTGAAAAGGCAAAGAGAGAAATGGGGCCTGTGGCGCTAATGAATACCACCATACCCCACGAAATCATAGGCCGGTGGGGGGCTGCAAAGGTGTTGCTGAAGCCTGCCAGGCCTGGAACCGGTGTTATTGCCGGGGGTGCGGTGCGTGCAGTGCTAGAGGCGGCAGGTGTCCAAAACATTCTTACCAAGTGCTTGGGCTCGCACAATCCTCACAACGTGGTCAAGGCGACCTTGAGGGCGCTTAGGACCGTTAGAAGTCCTGAGGGGATTGCCAAGAGAAGGAATAAGACTGTTGAAGAAATCGTGGCCTGACAAGGCAAGGGATTTTGGATATGACTGACAAGATAAAAGTGACTCTGGTTAAAAGTGGCATCGGATATAACAAAAAAATTCGGCAGACCTTGCGTGGACTTGGCTTGACCAAGCTGCACAAAACAGTGGAACTGGAGAACACTGCTCCCATCAGGGGGATGATAAGGAAGGTCTTGTTTCTCGTAAAATTGGGTGACTGATAGGGATGGGTATGAAACTTCACGAGCTATCCCCTCCTCGAGGGGCAAAAAGGGACAAGAAAAGGATAGGCAGGGGACCAGGTTCTGGTCATGGAAAGACCTCTGCCCGTGGGCACAAGGGGCAGAAGGCCCGCTCAGGCGGGGGCCCGGCTCCTGGATTTGAAGGCGGGCAAATGCCTTTACAGAGGAGGCTTCCTAAGCGCGGGTTTACAAACATGTTTAGAAAGGTCTACACGGTTGTGAACATAAAGGACCTTAAAATATTTGAGCCTAACAGCACTGTGGATGTGGAGGCCTTAAAGGAGGCAGGGCTGGTCAAGAAGCTCCGAGATGGTGTAAAGCTTTTGGGCGAGGGAGAGTTGAGTCACCCGCTGGTGGTCAAGGTGCACAAAGTGAGTGATTCAGCGCGGCGGAAGGTTGAGGCTGCGGGCGGGAAGATAGAACTTTTATAAATAACAAACAAGAGAAAATTAAGTGGTAGCTGGACTACAAAATATACCAAAGATCCCGGAGCTGAAAAAAAGGATCATATTCACTTTTTTAATGCTTGCCGTCTATAGATTGGGTTGTCATATCCCCACTCCCGGTATTGACGGAGCTGCTTTGGCTGCCTTTTTTAGTGCGAGGGAAGGGACGCTGTTTGGCCTTTTTGACATGTTCTCGGGTGGGGCGTTGAGGCAGATGTCAGTGATGGCGCTGGGAATTATGCCCTACATCAGCGCCTCCATTATCTTAGAACTCCTGGCAGTGGTGATCCCCCATCTGGAGAGACTCAAAAAGGAGGGAGAACAGGGGAGAAAGAAGATAACCCAATATACTCGTTACGGAACAGTCATCCTCTGTATGATTCAGGGATTTGGTATTGCCATAGGGCTTGAGAGGATGTCCAGCCCTGGAGGAGCCATGGTAGTTCCCATAGGGGGATGGGGTTTCAGGCTATTGACTGTCATCACACTTACGGCAGGCACCACGTTTCTCATGTGGCTGGGCGAGCAGATCACGGAGCGGGGGATCGGAAACGGCATATCAATAATCATCTTTGCTGGAATAGTAGCAGGTTTTCCCGCAGCAGTGGGTAACACCATCAGGCTGATGTCCACTGGAGAGCTTACCCCGTTTTTCATGATAATAATCGTGGCATTGATGATTGCAGTGGTTGGTGTGATTGTATTTGTGGAAGGGGGGCAGAGGAGGATCCCGGTCCAATATGCCAAGAGGGTTGTGGGAAGAAGGATGTACGGGGGGCAGACCACCCATTTGCCTCTCAGGGTGAATACAGCCGGTGTGATTCCTCCTATATTTGCCTCTTCCATCATAATGTTTCCTGCGACCATAGCGAATTTTCTGCCTAGAGATCAGTTCCCATGGTTGCAGAGTGTCGTCAATTTCCTCTCTCCCGGGCATATTGTGTATATCTTGGTCTATGTGATTTTTATCTTCTTCTTTTGCTATTTTTATACAGCTGTCCATTTTAATCCTGTGGATGTGGCTGACAACATGAAGCGCTATGGTGGCTTTGTCCCTGGAATCAGGCCTGGGAAAAATACGGCAGAATATATCGATAGGGTGCTAACCAGGCTTACTTTTGCTGGAGCTGTCTATGTTTCAGCCATATGCATTTTGCCCCAGATCCTGATTTATAAGTTGAATGTGCCGTTCTATTTTGGAGGCACCGCCTTGTTGATCGTGGTGGGAGTGGCCAGAGACACTATGATGCAGATCGAGGCCCACATGTTGACCAGGCACTATGACGGCTTTATGAAGAAGGGCCTGGGAAAGGCACGGTAAGTGGAGTCGGGCCCGCTATTGGTTGCCAGCGGTATGCTTTTGGGGGGACCATGCCAAAAGAAGAAGGAATTGAAGTAGAAGGGGTAGTAATAGAGACATTGCCAAACGCTATGTTTAGGGTGGAACTAAAGAACGGCCACCGGGTCTTAGCCCATATTTCTGGAAAGATGCGGATGCATTTCATCAAAATATTGCCGGGCGATACCGTGGTAGTGGAGCTATCCCCTTATGATCTGAGCAGAGGCAGGATCATCTATCGAGGCAGCAAGCAAGAAAGGTGAGATGAATCATGAAAGTGAGACCGTCAGTAAAAAAGATATGCAACAAGTGTAAGATAATCCGCAGAAAGGGTGTCATGAGGGTGATCTGTGAAAACCCCCGGCACAAGCAGAGGCAGGGATAACCTTTAGATATAGTGCGGATGAAGGTTGCACACTACTAAAAAGGAGTGAACATTGGCTCGTATAGCAGGAGTAGACCTACCAAAGAGAAAGCGCATGGAGATTGCGCTGACTTACATTTACGGCATTGGCAGGAGCTCTGCCCAAAAGATCCTGACCGAGGCCGGAATTGACTGGGACACCAAGTCAGATGATCTCACAGGCGAGCAGATTACCCGCATCAGAAAGATAATTGACGAAAAATACAAGGTGGAGGGCGATCTGAGGCGAGAGGTCTCCATGAACATAAAGCGCCTCATGGACCTTGGTGCCTACCGAGGCCTGCGCCACAGGCGGGGGCTTCCTGTGAGGGGGCAGCGAACCAGCACCAACGCACGGACGCGCAAAGGGCCGCGCCGGGCCTTAATGGGCAAGAAGAAGAAATAGGGAAGTTGAGGACTGAAGATGGCAAAACGTGGCAAAAAGAGAGGGAAGGCAAAAAAAGAGCGAAAGAATGTGCCAACCGGCATAGTGCATATTCAATCTACTTTCAATAATACTATTGTGACCGTGACCGACCCTGACGGCAATGTCATTGCCCAGTCCAGCGCTGGCAGGGTAGGGTTTAAAGGATCCAGGAAGAGCACGCCATTTGCCGCCCAAATGGCGGCTCAAGACGCCATCCGCCAGGCCATGGAGCATGGGCTAAGGGTAGCTGAAGTTCGGGTCAAAGGGCCTGGAGTGGGCAGGGAGGCGGCACTGCGCGCCCTTCAGATAGAGGGATTCACAGTGACTGCCATAAGGGATGTAACCCCAATTCCGCATAATGGTTGCAGACCTCCCAAGAGGCGCAGGGTTTAGGAAGGAGGAACTGATTTGGCTAGATACAGGGGTTCGGTTTGTAGGCTTTGCCGCCGCGAGAATCTAAAGCTATTCCTCAAAGGGGATCGCTGCTATAGCGACAAGTGTGCGTTTGAGCGTAGATCCTATCCCCCTGGCCAGCATGGCCAGCGAAGGGGTGGTAAATATTCGGATTATCGTCTCCAGCTAAGGGAAAAACAAAAAGTAAAGAGGATTTACGGGGTCCTGGAAAAGCAATTCCGGAGCTATTATAGAAGGGCGGAGCGTCAAAAGGGTATTACAGGCACAAACCTCTTGCTGTTGCTTGAGAGAAGGCTGGATAACGTGGTCTACCGTATGGGATTTGCCTCATCCAGAAATCAGGCAAGACAATTGGTAAGGCATAACCACTTCTTGGTAAACGGCAGGAAGGTAAACATCCCTTCTTATTTAGTGAAGCCTGGAGACGTGATAGAGGTGCGTGAGAAGAGCCGGAATGTGCCGCCTATTCTGGAGGCAATGGAGACCGTCGTGCGCCGTGGGATTCCAAACTGGCTTGAGGTGGACAAGGAAAGGTTCAGAGGCGTATTCAAAGCCCTTCCCAGCAGAGAGGACTTGACGATGCCGATTCAGGAGCAGCTGATCGTAGAGCTTTACTCCAAGTAGGCTGACTCTTGGTTTAGTTTGGCAATATGGGCCGGACTAAGTGAATCGGGCGACATTAATTTTAAATGATTATTTAACTAGTGGGCAGGTGACGGAATGACCAGTCAACCTTGCCAATCAACCAAGAACAATTGGAAGGGGGGCCTTTCTTGAACGATTTAAAAGCTAGAAATTGGAGAGAGCTGATCAAACCCAAGAGGATTGAGATTGATCAGGACAGCTACTCCAAGACCTACGGGAAGTTCGTTTGTGAACCTCTGGAGAGGGGCTTTGGTATAACAATAGGCAATTCCCTGCGTAGGATCCTGCTATCTTCCTTGCAGGGGGCTGCAATTGTGTCGGTAAAGATTAATGGAGTGCTTCACGAGTTTTCCGCGATCCCTGGTGTCTTGGAGGATGTGACCGATATTATCCTGAACCTTAAAGAGGTCAGGCTCAAGCTGCTCGACACTGAAGAGGCAGTGGTCCACTTATCAAAAGAAGGAGAGGGTGAAGTAAAGGCGGGAGACATCGATACGCATGGCCTGGCAGAGGTGCTAACTCCTGACCAGCATATCGCCACGTTGAACAAAGAAGCCAAGCTGGACATGGAGATGGTGGTGAAAATGGGAAAAGGTTATGTACCTGCCGAGCGATTCAAGACAAAGGACAAACCCATAGGCGTGATCTTAATGGATGCGGTTTTTTCACCTATCAAGAAGGTCAACTACGTGGTTACAAATGCGCGGGTGGGCCAGATTGCAGATTATGACAAGTTGACCCTGGAGGTCTGGACTGATGGAAGTGTGTTGCCTGAGGATGCTGTGGCCTATGCGGCCAAGATCCTCAAGGAACAGATGACACCCTTTATAAACTTCGAGGAAGAACCCGAGCCTGTGGAAGAGGAAGAGGAGTCCCAGGAAGAGCCCTTGAACGAAAATCTTTTCAAGCCTGTCTCAGAGCTTGAGCTCTCGGTGAGGTCTGCAAATTGCCTCAAGAACGCCAATATTACATACATAGGGGAATTGGTTCAGAAGACAGAGGCCGAGATGCTCAAGACCAAGAATTTCGGACGTAAGTCATTAAATGAGATAAAGGCCATTTTGGAGGAAATGGGGCTTCACCTGGGAATGAAGCTGGATAACTTCCCTTTGCCCAAAAAAGAGCCCGAGGGTTCAGAGACTCAAGCAGAACAAAGTGAAGAAGGTGCTGGCAAATGAGACATAGGAAGGCAGGAAAGCACTTGGGCCGCAATCCGGCTCATCGGAGGGCAATGCTCCGAAACATTGTGACCTCACTTTTCAAGTATGAGCAGATAGAGACTACTGATGCCAAAGCAAAGGCTTTGCGCCCTATTGCCGAAAAGATGATCACTCTTGCAAAGCGAGGTGATCTGCATGCAAGGCGGCAGGCCCTTGCTTACATGCAGGACAAGCAGGTCACCCATAAGTTGTTTGATGAACTCCGTGAGCGCTTCATGGACAGGCAGGGTGGCTATGTGCGGATTATCAAGAAAGGAATCCGCGGAGGTGATGGAGCTTCTATATCCATCGTGCAGCTGGTGGGGTTAGAGGGGGGCCAGAAGAAAAAAACAAAGGAAAAAAAGGAAAAGGAAGAGCCCAAGAGCGAAGATGCTCCAAAAAAATAGAGAAGCCCGAAAAAGGAGAGGGAGCAGCTGAAAAAAAGGATGAAAATCAAGACTAGAACCTGAACAGAATTTGTGATAAAAATTCGGGCCAAAGGGTTTCTTCTTTTATAATCCGAATTCAGCCATGATTGTGATGAGGTGCAAAAATTCAGGGGCCTCCTTGCCGGATCTTCGGCAAGGAGGTTTTTTTATGGGGCGAACATGTCATTGATTGGACTGTCGCATAAGGATCTGCTCAGTATAGACCAACTCAATGTGGATGAGATCAACCTCATCCTTGACACCGCTGACTCCTTAAAAGAAATATCCAAGCGCGAAATCAAGAAGGTGCCAACCCTTCGAGGAAAGACCATTGTGAATTTCTTCTATGAG
Organism: Desulfobacterales bacterium; assembly: GCA_027061865.1. Classification (GTDB taxonomy): domain Bacteria; phylum Desulfobacterota; class DSM-4660; order Desulfatiglandales; family Desulfatiglandaceae; genus JALVMN01. The sequence goes on along the minus strand of JAMOVZ010000219.1, from coordinate 845 downwards.
CCCAGCACCAGGACCAAAACCTCCTTTGAAATAGCAGCTAAACGCCTGAGTGCTGACACAGTCAGCCTTTCTGCATCCACCTCCAGCATGGTCAAGGGCGAGACCCTGATAGATACGGCCAAGAACCTTCAGGCCATGAACCCTGATCTCATCGTGATACGCCACTCATCAAGTGGTGCGCCTCACCTCTTGGCAAGGCATGTGGAGGCAGGGGTGATCAATGCAGGCGACGGAATCAATGAACATCCCACCCAGGCCTTGCTAGACATGCTGACCATTAGGGAGAAGAAGGGTGAAATAGCTGGGCTGAGAGTTGCCATCATAGGCGACATTGCCCACAGCCGGGTGGCAAGGTCAAATGTCATTGGCCTGAGAAAGATGGGGGCTCATGTCACGGTCTGTGGCCCCCCTACAATGATGCCCATGGGAGTCGGGGAACTGGGTGTTGATGTGCAATACGATATTCGTAGGGCAGTGGAAGATAAAGATGTGATAATGGTGCTAAGGATCCAGCTTGAGCGCCAGGCCGGGAGCCTGTTTCCCGGTGTCAGGGAATACTCGAGATTCTTCGGCCTTAACCGGGCGGTGCTCTCAAGGGCAAAACCCGATGCGATCGTGATGCACCCAGGCCCCATGAACAGGGGCGTTGAGATCGAACCAGAAGTTGCCGACGGCCCTTGGTCCGTGATACTGGAGCAGGTGGCCAATGGGGTGGCCGTGCGAATGGCTGTTCTCTATTTGTTGATGGGAGGCTCAAAGAGTGACGATATGGATTAGGGGGGGGAGGGTAGTAGACCCGGTTGAAGGGACTGTTACCCAGTTGGACTTGGTTATTGAAGGAGGCA
>JAMOVZ010000218.1 GCA_027061865.1 Desulfobacterales bacterium | reverse complement strand
CAGCAATTCTGACCAGCCTTCAGCCAAGGGATGTTCTTTTCATTGATGAGATTCACCGCCTCAACCATGTGGTAGAAGAGATACTCTACCCTGCCATGGAGGACTACAAGCTCGACATCATCATTGGCCAGGGGCCTTCGGCAAGGACCATGAAGATCCCTCTGCCCCCCTTTACCCTGGTGGGAGCCACTACCCGCGCTGGGCTTCTCACACCACCCCTTAGGGACCGATTTGGCGTGATGCTCAGAGTGGATTTCTATGAGCCAGATGACCTGAAAAAGATTGTACTGAGATCCGCTCGTCTTCTGAAAATACCCATTGATGAAGATGGCGCCTATGAGATTGCAAGGCGGGCCCGGGGGACTCCGCGGGTGGCAAACAGGCTCCTTCGAAGGGTCAGGGACTTTGCCCAAGTGGAAGGCGACGGTGTGATTACCAAGCCAGTTGCCAGCCGTGCCCTTGATATGCTGGAGGTGGACGAACGCGGCCTTGACAAAATGGACAGGCACATAATGTTAACTATAATAAAGAAGTTCGACGGCGGCCCGATAGGTTTAGAAAGCCTTTCAGCCGCAGTAAGCGAAGAAAAGGACACCTTGGAAGACGTATATGAACCATTCCTGATTCAGTGCGGCTATATAAAGCGGACACCCCGGGGGAGGGTCGCAACCAAGCGGGCTTATGAGCACTTTGGAATCAAGCCCAAAGACGAAAACGGACCAGTTCAAGAGAGATTGTTCTGATAAAGGAGGTACCATCAAGTGCAAAATAGTAGGTCATACGAAATTCTGAACGATGTCTGCTGTCCCGAACGCAAGATAAATCAGGAGACCCTCAGAGAGGTCCTGTTGCTCGCGTTGGAAATAGCCAGAGAGGGCCGGGAAGGAAAGAAGATCGGGACTCTCTTTGTTGTCTCAGATTCCGGGGAGGTGCTGAAGAGATCAAGGCCTTTGATCCTTGACCCATTATATGGCCATCCCAACCACCTGAAACACATCACCAGCCCTGATCTCAGGGAAACTGTCAAAGAGCTCGCACTCCTGGATGGGGCATTTGTGGTGGACGATGATGGAGTAGTAATTTCGGCCTGCCGCTACATAAACGCTCCAGCCGAAGGTATAAGGCTCCCCCTAGGATTCGGGACACGCCACATGGCAGCAGCATCTATCTCCAAGGTCACAGATGCAGTGGGTGTGGTGGTATCCGAGAGTTCCATAGTGCGCGTGTTTGATGACGGGGAGTTGATATCAGAGATCATTCCGGAGATCTGGATGCTAAGCAAGTATTCTCATCACCTGACAGGCCTAGTATCAGAGAAGAGAGACCATGACCTCACCGTGATAAGCAAGGCCTCAACTTCCCAGGCCGCCTCAGCCAACCACTAGAGATATTAAAGTGAGAATAAGGAGGGTTGGGAGCCCTGATCTTGAGCCTCATCCTCTCCCATATCCATCTCATCTGAGATCCTGCCCTTGAGGAAAAAACGCTCAAACATGCGGTTGAACCCGGTCCAAGCGCCCTCACTTGTATCTTTTTCCATGAACCGCGCAATTCCGTTCATCTTGGCATCCACATCATCTATGAAATGGAGTGCGAAGGCCTCCAAAAACTTGGGCCTCTTGGGGGAGCCGAATTCAAACTCACCATGATGGCTCAGTATCAAGTGCTTAAGCCTTGTTGCCATATCCTGGGGAAAGGTTTTCAGTTTGATAAGCTTTTGTTCCAGCATCATTACTCCAAGGATCAGGTGCCCCAGCAACCTCCCTTCATCAGTATAGTCAACTGCAAGGTCCCATGAAAGCTCTCTCACCTTGCCTATGTCATGAAGAAAGGCTCCAGCAAGCAATAGATCCTTGTCTAGGTGCGGGTACAGCCTTGCCACTGCCCCTGCCAGTTTGCACACTCCCAGGGTATGCTCCAGCAGCCCTCCCACGTAATTATGATGAAAATTCTTGGCTGCAGGGGCCTGCTTGAACTTTTCCAAGAAATCCTGATCGCTCAAGAATCTATTCACAAGGGCTGAAAGATGAGGGTTTTCTATCTGATTTAATATTTTAATAAGCGAGGTGACCATGGAGGAAGGATCTTGTGGAGAGGTCTCGATGTAGCGGGAGTAGTCAACCGAGCCCTCAAATCTTTTTATCTTTTGAACCTTGATCTGGGTCTGTTCCCTGAAAGAGGTTACCTCCCCTTCCACTTCCACCAGGTCGCCCTTTTCAACAGCTCCGGAGACCTCTTTGGCGTTCTCCCAGACCCTTGCCTCCTTTTCCGCGGTCTTGTCAGCCAAAATGAGGACCAGGTAGGGCAACCCCTTCTTGGTGGTATTCAAGGCCTTTTCCTTCACCAGGTAGACGCCCTTGATCCATTCGCCCTCTCTTATCTCCTTCAGCCATTTATGAGCCATAACAACTCACCATAACAAAAGAGGCCCCCGAGAAGGGACCCCTTGGAAATCGATAGTGTTTAGCTTAGTCGTCGAAATCCCCTTTCGGCCCCTTGTCCGAATTTAGCTGCTTTGCCTTTTCCCTGATCTTTTCTTCTGTCCATTCAGCAGGGT
>JAMOVZ010000217.1 GCA_027061865.1 Desulfobacterales bacterium | reverse complement strand
CTCGGACGCCAGAACTTGTCATCCCCTGTCTCAAGTTGTTTCAGGCCTGTAGTGAGGCTTTCCTCAGCCTTATCCAACAAGCCAAGGGCCCCATAAATAAGCCCTTCCCTAAAGCAAAGAAGTATATTGAAATTAGGGCTTTTGATCTTGTCATTAAGTAAACGTAATTCTTGGCACAGCTTGAGGCCCTCTCGAAACTGGGCGGTCCAATTATAGTATTGGATCAGGTAGGCGATGGCCCAGGCCTTCACTTCGGTGTCCTCCAGCATGCGGCTCATTTCGCGGGCCTTTAAAAGGTGGGGTTCGGCAAGGTCCAGCTTGCCAAGGACCGCATACAAGAATCCCAAGAAGCTGGAGGCCATCACAAAGGTCTCTGTGTCATTGATTGATAGGCTCAATTCTATGGAATGCTTCAGCTTGGACTCGGATTTTTTAGGGTGATGAAGGTAGAAGTAAATCCATCCCTGCCTGAATAGGGCTTTGGCTTCAGCCTTCTTGTCTTTCAATTCTTTGGCCAGAGCGAGCATCTCTTCAAAGGAGTTCAAGGCCTCTTTCATCCTGCCAACACAATAGAGGAGAATGCCGCGTTTATTGTGGAGGTCAATCAAATGCGCTGCCATTTTCTCATGGGGCAGATAGGAGATCACTTCCAAGGCCCGGTCAAGGAAGATTAAGGCTTCATGGCAGGCAAAGGCCTTCTGGGCCTGCTCGGCTGCCATGAAGGTGTAGCGCAAGGCCTTTTCCCAGTTGCCAGCCGCATAGTAGTGGCGGGAGAGGCTTTCAGCGTGGAGGTACAGGCTATCACTGTAGATTTTTTCAATGGCCCGCGCAGTGAGCTCGTGGAGCCGCCTCCTGTCGCGCCTGAGCAGGCTGTGGTATGCTACTTCCCGCATCATTAAGTGCCTGAACCGATAGGCTCCACCTGATCCGTCTCTAACTTTCTCAAAAATTCCTTCTTCCACCAAGCGGGAAATCGCGTTGTCTAACTCGCTCTGCCCTGACACTGCCTTGAGGACCTCTTGGTCGAAATCCATCCCAATTACAGAGGCAAGTTGAACAAGCCATTTGAGATCCTCGGGGAGAGAGTCCAAACGGGCTGCCATCACTCCACGGATAGAATCTGGAATGGCGATCTTTTCTATGGGAATAGTGAGGGTGCATTTAGTCTCATCGCATTTAATCAACTTGCGGGTGACCAAGGTGTTTCCCATCTCTATCAAGAACAATGGATTGCCGCCCGAGTTGGATATAATCTTGCGGGAAACCTGTTCATCTAAGAGTTGGGTCCCTATTACGAGATCCAGGAGTTTCTTTGAGTCCTCTGGATTGAGCGGCCCCAAATCCATCTCTAAGTACTGTGCCAATCGGCACCACTGGCCAGGACGACTTCTGCCTGCACAGATGACCATTACTGGGATGCCGTTCAAGAATTGAAACAGGTATTCCATGAACTCCTGGCTGGTGGTGTCCATCCACTGGACATTGTCAATGACGGCAAGTAAAGGGCGGTCGGAAGCCGCTGTCAGCACAAGTTCACGCAATATGCGGAAAATTTCGCGTTTGTTGCCCATGCTGGCCTGGTGGGCGGTCTGGTCTGAGTGGCGTATTTCCTCCAACAGCCGGAGCAAGGTGCTGACTTTGGAATACAGGGCCTTATCTTCCAGGCGGGTGGTGATGGCTTCGGTGGCGCCAGAGTCCCCTGCTTGAGCGCCCAGCCCAAAGTAGTTGTAAAGCATGTCTATCATGGGGTGAAGGATGGTGGTCAGCCCGTAAGGTTTGCAGGCGCCCCAAAACACCCTTGCCTCTTTGACACTGTCAATAAATTCCTTGACAAGTCTTGTTTTTCCTATGCCTACCTCCCCGGTGAGCGCCACAACAAATGGATTTCCTCTCTTGCATTTAGTAAATGCGGCCTTGAGTTCATCCAACTCCTTTCGGCGGTTTACAAAGGGGATCTTTTCCAATTGTTCTTGTGTCTGCAGAGGCTGCTTGAGTTCGCCTTCCAATATATAGGCCAACACACCTCGTTCTTTGCCCTTGACTCTGATGTAACCAAGTTTCCGGAACTGAAAGCTTTTTTTCGCCGCCTTATAAACCCTCTCTGAGACAAGGATTTGGCCGGGCTTGGCAAGTGCTTGAAGGCGGGCCGCCAAATTGGTGGTGTCTCCCACCGCGGTGTAGTCCAGGCGAAGGTTGTCACCTATGGCCCCAACTACCACTGGGCCGGTATTGAGGCCCATACGCATTCTGAAGTCTATGCCATATTGCCTTTTCAATCTTGCCCTGTACTGCTCCAGACTCCTTTGGGCACGGAGGGCTGCATAGCAGGCCCTTTCCACGTGGTCTTCCAAGGCCACAGGGGCGCCAAACAAGGCCATCACGCCATCACCGGTGTATTGGTTGATTGTCCCTCCAGCTCCATGGATCTCTTTGCCCAAGATCTCAAAACAGCCGTCCATTATGTCATGGACATCTTCAGGGTCCAACTTCTCCGCAATTCCGGTGAAATTGGCCACATCCGCAAAAAGAACGGTGACTAACTTCCGCTCGCCTTCAAGGGAGTG
>JAMOVZ010000216.1 GCA_027061865.1 Desulfobacterales bacterium | reverse complement strand
ACTCGTTGGAGCAGTGGATCATGCACTGGGAACAGCCCATGTGAGTAGGCTTGCCCCCTCTATCCTTGAGTAGCTCTGCCATCCGCTCGCCGCTTATTTTCTCCCATCCCTCAAGCATTCCCTTCCTGGCGTTATAGCTTGGAAAGCCACCCAGGTTGTTAACGGCAGACACAAGGCATGCTGTTCCCATTTCAGGGAGCATCTGTCCTGTAAAAGGATTTTTCTTGATGACTCCTGCAAAGCGCTTGGATGCCTCTTTGAAGGCTTCCATTTCTGATAGCTCTGGCCCGCCCTGGCCATTCTTTTTGACCACGATTGCCTTTAAGCCCTTGGCCCCCATCACTGCGCCAAGGCCCCCACGGCCGGCGGCCCTGCAGGGCCTTCCATCCATGTCCACGGACTGGATCGAGGCGCATTTGAGGCCCATTTCTCCAGCAGGCCCTATGCACATAATGGCCGCATCCTGGCCGTATTTTTTGAAAAGCTCCCCCACCAAGGCGTATGTCCTCATGCCTGCCAAAGCCCGCTCCTCTTCCAAGCGCACCTCTCCAGGGCCTATATATAGAACAAACGGGCCCTTTTCTTCCGGAGCGCCTTCAATTAACAGGGCCGCCACCCCGGCCCTTGAGAGGGCCAGGGGAAATGTGCCCCCTGCGTTGCTCTCTTTTATTCCGCCGGTAAGGGGGCTCTTTGCACCCACTGAGACCCGGCTGGTGTTGGCAAGCGGAGTGCCAGTCAAAAGCCCTGGGGAAAATATGAGTTTGTTCTGTTGCCCCAGAGGATCGCAATCCGGCGGCACCTCCTCATTGATCAAGATGGAAGTAAGGCCCCGGCCTCCAAGGTCTGCATATACTGGATCAATATCTTCCCAGACCGCCTCCCGGGCTTCCATTTTTATGCGAAGAAATCTCATTATCCTCCCTCCCCTTGTTCATACCTTGATAAGAGTGGTATATGCCAGGTGGAGCAACTTGCGCCCTGCGTCTCTAAATAACACTTCCACCTTTTCTCCCTCCACCACACGGGAGACCACACCGACCCCAAAAGCAGGGTGCTCAACCTTGTCGCCGGCCTTCAGCCCGGATCCAGTGCCAAGGACTGGATCTTCGTCCTGCTCCATCTCTTCAACCCCGGCCCCGGACGAGTTTTCTCCTCTGTCCCCCCAGTTATTGAGGACCATTCCCCCTGAATTCTCATAAGATACTACCGTGCCCGGAAGGCCTGAAACAAAAGAAGAAAGCCCGTTTTCCCGGCCTCCAAAAAAGAGCCCCTCAGATTGCCAGGGGCGTGCCTGCTCCTGTCCAGGGTAACAGAGGATCAGTTCGTCCTTGGCCCGGGTTGCAGCCACATACATGAGCCTTCGTTCCTCTTCCACGGCCAATGGATCGCCAAGGGCCCGGGCAGATGGAAAGCGCCCCTCCATTACCCATATTATGAATACCACTGGCCACTCAAGACCTTTTGCAGAATGGACCGTGGAGAGGGTAAGAAAATCGTCGCTAGCTTCTAGAGCAATGTCTGCAGAGCTGGTGGGGGGCTCCAGGACCAGCTCGTCCACGAACCTTCGCAATCCTTTGTATCTAGAGGCCATAGCGGCCAACTGCTCCAGATCTTTCCGCCGCCTTGGATGATCATCGTACATCTCTTCCAAGAAAGGCACATAATAAGACATGGCAAGCTCCACGGCCTCTCTTGGCTCTATAGATTTTGTGCAAAGGCCTGAGAGAAGCCTTGCCAGGCCCAGGAAGGCCTCCCTTGATCTTCCTGGAAGCCTCCCTGGCCATTCCCCCAGCCTTGAAGGCGGTATGTCTTGCCCCCTCATCCACTCAATGATGCTATGGCTCTTGGCTCTTCCAATGCCGGGGATGAGCCTCAGTATCCTGCCCCAGCTCACAGCATCATCACGGTTGAGCACCGCCCTGAAATACGCCAGCAGATCCTTTATGTGGGCGGATTCCATGAACCTGAATCCCCCGTATTTTACATACCGGATACCGGCCCTTGTAAGCTCAAGCTCCAGCTCAAAGGAATGGTAAGCCGCCCTGAAAAGGACCGCCACATCTCTGAGACGCCTTCCCCTGTTTAGCATTTCTTGGATTGTGCGGCATACAAACAAGGCCTGTTCAGGCTCTGTCCTGGTGTCAACCACCCTTGGAGGCCTTCCCCCTTCCCTTTTAGTAAAGAGGCACTTTGTATAGCGCTCCTGTGCCCTCTCCATAATGGCGTTAGTAAAGTCTAGAATGGGCTGGGTGGAGCGGTAGTTTTCCTCTAGCCTTATGATCTTTGCGTCAGGGAACTCTTTGGGAAAATCGAACATGTTCCTGTAATCAGCCCCCCTGAAGGAGTAAATGGCTTGCGAGTCATCACCCACCACCATGATGTTCCTATGTTCATGGCCCAACCACTTGACTATCTGGGCCTGGATCCGGTTGGTGTCCTGATACTCATCCACCATGATGTATTGGTATTGCTCTGCCAGCCTTTTCCTGACCTCAAGGTCTTCAACAAGAAGGGCCCTGAGGTTCAGGATCAGGTCGTCATAGTCCATGAGTCGGTTTTTCTTCTTGTAA
>JAMOVZ010000215.1 GCA_027061865.1 Desulfobacterales bacterium | reverse complement strand
CCCGGGCTTGGGCCACCGCGTCAAAACCCATTATGGTCCTTGCCAGCTCCCCTTGGAGGGCCTGCTGGTACTTGAGTTTTTGGACGAACTCGGTGGTGCCGAACGGCATGTTGTCAAACACCTCGAAGCCAATGTTGCGGCCCTGTGGGAGCCCCTCGCTTGCAAATTCCAGCCTCAATTCATATACCTGGTCGTCAGGGACGAGGATAGCACTGCCTCCATCTTTCAACTTGAACGGGATCCGCTTTTCCTTCAGCTTTTCCATGATCCTGCCGGCGTCCGAGCTGTCCAGGTTAGAAAAGAGCACTTGATAATCAGGCCTGTTTGTCCACAAAAACAGCGCCGTAAATCCCCCAATCAATGCGAGCAAGATCACGGCAAGAGAGATCTTTTTCCCCAACGGTATGGCCTGAAATGCCTGAAAAAAATTGTTCTTATTCCCTTCGCCCCTCACTTCCTCTTCTGCCATGCTCTCCCCTTACTCCTACATAGGTGTTCTGAACTAGAGTTGCATCCTCATTATTTCCTGATATGCCTCCACCAACTTGTTGCGTATCCTCACCAGCAACCTAAGGGTGATGTCAGCCTTGGCCGCCGCAACCATGACTTCGTGAAGGTCGGTCCGCTTTTCCACTGCAAAGGCCACGGCCTTTTGATCTGCCTCTTTGAGTTGGGCATCCACCTTTGAGACAAAGTCTTTTAGCACCCTGGAAAATCCTTGATCACTTTTGAAGCTAATCCCCTTTTCAAGGGACTGTGCCCCCGTTGCTCCCGTTATTTCTTGTATCCTGCCCATGCAAACGCCCCCTTGATGGAATTAGCGACCAAGCTCCAGCGCCTTTAGCGCCATTTCCTTGGCAGTCTTAATTGCGGCGGCATTTGCCTCATAGCCGCGGTTTGCATTCAACATGCTGGCCATCTCCTGGACGAGATTCACGTTTGGCAACGAGACATAGCCATTCTCGTCCGCATCGGGATGCGAAGGATCATAGATTTTTTTAAACGGGCCCTTCACAGGGGCCACGCCCAGCACCCGCACCCCGTAGACCTGGGGCTTCGCCGTTGAGTGAAGGAGGTGTTCGTGGAAAGAACGGGCCATAGGCATGGACTCGAACACCACGGTCTTCCGCCTGTATGGTCCCCCTTGACCCGTCCTTGTGGTATTGGCGTTTGCCAAGTTCATGGAAATCACATTCAACCTGGCCCTTTGGGCGGCCATGCCGCTGGAAGCAATGTCAATGGCTTTGAAAAGGTCCATCTGTTTATCTCCTTCCTTCTTCTATCACCATCCTGAGTTTTTCAAACTTCTTTGAAAGCATTTGAACCGTGGCTTCATACAGGAGATTGTTTTTGGCCATCTTGGCCATTTCTAAATCCAGGTCCAGTTCCTTGTCGCCCATGAAACCCTCGGTCTGCTCTACAAGGGGAAACCTCCCCATTCTTTTGAGATGAGCGCTAGGGTCTTGAAAATGCCTTGGATGTGTCCTTCTAAGGGAAACGGCCTTTTTCTGTGCAGCCCGCGTCAACACCTCGTCAAATTTCAAGTCCTCGGGCCGGTAGCCAGGGGTATCTATATTTGCAAGGTTTGCTGCTATCACCCCGTGGCGTTTTGCCCTAAAATCCAAGGCATGGGCCAATAATTCTATGCTCTTGCCCATCCATCCCATTTCTTTTCCTCCTACAAAACCCTCCATCACCCTTCGGCTCCCGCCTTAAGGGAGGGGGATAAGCCCAAGCGTAATACCTACTCCTTGTGCATGATATGCAAAACAAATACCACTCCCTCATTCCAGTGGCCCCAACTCCTTCCGATATTCATTCAACTTGTTCCGCAAGGTCCTCACACTTATTCCCAAGGCCTTGGCTGCATGGGTCCTGTTTCCATCACTGCTTCTAAGTGCCCTCAAAATCATCTTCTTTTCCATCTCCCTCAAAGGAAGCAGCCCCATATCTCTCCCATGGTCCGGGCCAGACACGGGGTCGGAAAATCTTTCCAGCTCTTCACGGGTAATGATTTCAGAGTCAACCAGCACATGTA